>NZ_JBSGTX010000037.1:0-82510 GCF_053607625.1 Streptomyces sp. NPDC055103 | reverse complement strand
GCACCGCACTGGGGACGGCCCCTTTCTTTTCGTTGGCGCACCTCCGGCCGGAGGTGCGCCAAGGCTGCTACCCCTCGGCAGCGCCGGCCGGTGGATGGTCAGCCGATCGTCCCCGATTCCGCCGGGAACTCCGGCGGCCAGGGCTCACGCGGGTCGTGCAACGACTGCGCCCACCCATCACCTCGCCTCCCGCCAGTTCGGATTGCTGCCGACGACGAAGCTGTCGCCGTCCCGCTCCAACTTCCAGGTGCAGGCGGCGTCCTCCGCCGGAATGCCGTGCCGTTCGTGGAGCACGGCGAACTCCGCGGCGGTCGCTGCCGGTTGTGGAGCCCGTTCTCTTAGTAGGGCTTGAGGAACATCAGTTCCACATGCCCGAAAGAGACCTCGACCCTCGTCGTGGTCCGGTCCACCAGTGTGGCCTAACTGGCCAGAAGGAGTTGCCGGTGCGAAGGAAGGAACGCGACGACTCTGAAGAGCCGCCCCTCCCGAATGAAATCTGTCATACCCACCATCTTCTTATCACTACTCCACGGGCGTTCCGTTGGCATACGTCAACCGCGTCGGGTGCACCCGCTCGAACACCGGCTTGCCGGCCGCGTCGAGCACCGGCTTGCCGGCCTCGTCGAGCTTGATCATGTACCACTTGATGGAATCCCACTTGCGGTACTCCATCCGGAGGGCCGCACGGAGTTTGACCATCTCCCATGCGGTTCCGTAGCCCTGCTTTTGGATGAGCGTCCAGTCGCTGTTCGGGATCGTGTCCCCTCGCGCCAGAAGCAGAGTCAGCGCCTCGTCGGCGTTCTTGGCACCTGCGACACCGTCCAGCGACACCGAGAGCTCCACGTTGGAGTTGACCACAGCTCTCTCCACTCCCACCGTCCAAATGGCGCGTTCCCCCAGCCCCATGCTTGCGGGCAGTTGGGTTCCGTAGAGGTCGTCGTTGAACGTGCGCCCGCCGACAGACGTGGCCAGAGCATCCGAACCGGGGTTGACTCCGAGGACGATGTGATCGCCGTCCTTCACCAGGTCGGTGAGGACCTCAGTGCACTTCTTGACGACGTCGTCGCTGGCCGCCGCGACGGAGAACGACACGACCTTGAAGGTCGCGGTGTCCACCGTCTCGCACGCCTCGGAGAGCTTCCGGACGATACGGCTGATGATGCCCTGGACGACGGCCTCGGTCAGGCCGATGGTGCGGAGCGCCAGATAGGCGTCCATGAATCCGATGCCGGTCTTGAGGGCGGCGTCCACCGCCGTTACAGCGGCCTTGGCCGACCTGAAGATCGCGCCCGCGACGAACCAGCTGGCCGCCCAGGCGCAGTCGCCCCAGCTGCCACCGGAGAGACCCGGGGTGATCAGCTTGGCGCAGCCGATGAAGTCGCCGAGCAGGACGTCGATCGGGTCGATGCCCGAGTCGAACTCGAGCATCGTCAGCGTGACGGTGAGCCTCTTCGTCTCCGCCTTCGTCACCTCGGGGCCGAGGTAGACCGTCTCCGCGGCCGGGCAGCTGCCCGAGCTCGTGTACGACTCCCACGGCACCATGCACATGTACACGTCGACGTGCGACTTGTACGTGATGTCGGCCGTGATCTTGCAGTCCCCGATGTGGAGGATCGGGTTGCAGTTGTCCTTGACGACGTTCTGCGGTTCGCCGATGTATTCGATGTGGTCGAGGACCGCCCACACATCGCTGATCCCGGTGGTGAGACCCTGCGAGATCTGTTCGCTGCTACCGCCCTTCTCCGTGCGGTCCGCGGCGGCCTGGGCCTCGTTTGCCGCGTCCCACGCGTCGTCGGCGGCTTCCTCTGCTGCCGTCGCGTCGGTCTCCGCCTGGGTGGCGGTGTCCCGGGCGCTGGCGGCGTCCTCCTCGGCCTGGGTGGCTGCGGCGCGGGCGTTGGCGGCGTCCTTCTCCGCCTCGGTGGCCGCGGCGTCCGCGGCGGTGGCGTCGGCCTGCGCGTCCCTCGCCGCCCACGACGCCGCCATGGCGTCGTTGCCGGCTGACTGGACGTAGCCGTCGGCGCGGTTCGCTGAGGCCTGGGCTTCCTTGGCGTCCTTCGCGGCCTGGGTGGCTGAGGCTTGGGCCCGCTGGTACGCGTTGGCGGCACGGAGCGCGTCGGCCGCCGCGGCCGAGGCCGCCTGCGCCGCGAGCTTCATGTCCGCGGTGGCCTGTTCGGCCAGGGCCTTCGCCTCGGCGGAGAACGCCTGGGCCATGTTCGCGGTAGCGGCCGCTGCCGCTGCCTGTTGCTGCGAGATCGTCAGGGACTGCTGTCCCGTCAGTACCGCGAACGCCGCCGAGCTGTCGGTCTCCTGGTACGGGCCGCCGAGGGCGATCGCCTCGTTGGCCGGCTTGATCACCGCCTTCGCGGAGTCACGAGCCGCGAGCGAGGCCTGCACGGCCGCGAGGGCCTTGCCGGCGGTGGTCGCCGCCCAGGCTGCGGTCTGCAGCGCCTCAGAACGGGCGGCAGCCGCCTCCGTCTTGGCGACCTTGGCCGCCGCGGAGGCCTTCTCCGACTCCTCCTTGGCGCCCTTGGCGTCGGCCGCCGCCGCCTCGGAGGCGTCGATGGCCTCGGCCGCCGCGGCGTGCGCCGCTGCCGCGGAACCGGCCGCGACCATGTACGAGGACCAGGCGCTGTCGGCAGCCGCCTTGGCGCGGGACGCGGAGCCCTGCGCCTTCGTGGCCGCGTCACGGGCGTTGACGGCCGAGGTCGTGGCTGCGTTCGCCGAAGCGCGGGCGTTGGTGGCCGCCGTGGTCGCCGTGTTGGCGGCGGCACGGGCGTCGGTCGCGGAGGCCCGGGCGGCCTCGGCTGCGTCCGTACCGTCAACGGCCGCGGCGTGGGCCTCAAGGGCCGCCGCCTTCGCCTTCAGCGAGTCCCGCCGCTGCTCGGCCTCCAGGGCCCGATCGCGAGCGGCGACCGCGTCGCGCTCCGACTGCTCGGCGACGCCCCGCTTGGCCGAGGCCGCGGTACCCGCTGCCTCGGCCGAGGTACGGGCCTCACTGGCGATCCGGCCCTGGGCGACGGCGTCGGCCTCGTGGGCCTTCGCCTTGTCCCGCTCGCTCTCCGCGGTGGCCCGGTAGGCCGCCGCGTTGGCGCGCTCCAGCTCGGCGACGGCACGGGACGCCTGCGCGTCGGCCGCAGCCTGACGGGCCTGCTCCTCTTCCGCGAGCGCGGTTTCCTTGGCCTTCTTGGCCTTCTCGGCGTTCGCCGCGGCCGAGGCCGCGTAGGCGTCCGCGCTGTCCGCGGCGGCCTTCGCCTGGGCGGCGGCCTCCTGCGCGGCGATCCGGCGGAACTCCGTGTTCACCGCGTGCGCTTCGGTCTGCGCCAGGGCAAGCAGCGTCTGGGACGTCGCGACGGTGGCGTTCGCCGCGTTCAGGGCCGTCTCCGTCGCCTTCGCGGCGGCCGTGGCGGCGGCACCGGAGGCGCGCGCGACCTGCACCGACTGCTGCGCGTACATCAGGCCACGACCGCGCGGCACCTCGGAGGCGTCCGCGATCGTCCACGCCTGCTGCTGCGCGGTCACCGCACGCTGAGAGGCGGCGGTGGCCAGAGCGGCCTGATCCTTCGCCTTAACGGCCAGCGTCTGGACCTTGCCGCGGGCGTTCGCGAGGTCCGTCTTCGCCTTGTCGAAGAGGGCCTGCTTCGGCTTGAAGAGGTGGTCCGGGTCGGCCTCCAGGAGGTCGTGCCAGTACTTCTGCCAGCGCAGGATCTGATCGGCACGCCACGCCTGACCGATGGCCTCGACCATGTTGTCGGCGGCGGCGCGGGTCGCGGCGGCGGCGTCCGCCTCCGCGCGCATGATGACCGCGCGCGGGGCGGTCTGACCGGCGTACTCCGCCTCCCACTCGGCCGAGGCCTGGGAGACGGCCTCGCTCAGGGCGTTGCGCGGGTCCACCGGGTCGTTGTGGTTGCACGAGGCCCAGGCCTGCTTGAGGTTCTCGACCTCGATACGGAACTCAGGGGTACCCTCGACGACCTTCTTGTCGAGGAAGCCGCCGTGCCGCAGGTACGTCGCGATGTCCGCCGACGTGGTACCCCCGGAGAACCGGGTGTTGTTCAGGTTCGTGAACAGCAGCATGGTGTCGGCGGCGTAGTCGTGCCAGCCGTCCTTGCCCTGGTTCTGCTCGGTGACCTTTCGAGCCTGAGCAACAGCCTCGGCGCTTGGGTTGGTGTGGTCGTCCCAGCCGAGCCGGTATGACAGCTTGGTCTGTGCGGCCAGGGTGAACCCGAGGGTGTCTTCGCCGAACTCCGGGGCGTGCAGCGTGATCCCGTCGTCGAACGAGCTCATCGCGTACGGGCGATTGGCGTCCTCCAGGATCGCCTCGCGGGCAGCGATGGCATCCCAGAAGGCGTTGCTCGCCTCATGGTCCAGGTCCCGGGCCTGTCCCAGGGGCCCCAAGCCGATCCAGCCGACGTCGGCTATGACCGCGTCCAGCTGAGCGTTGGTGCCGCTGAGGCCCTCGATGGCCTTGGCCTTCATATTGGCGCCGCCCGCGTGAAGGGCGACTCCCACGAGGCACCGGTTGAGACGCGGGGTGGAGCGGACGTCACTGATGACGGCCGTCAGATCGTTGAGCCGGCGAAACGCGTTGTCGGCGTCGACGAAGAGCTGCCGGACGCCATCGGAGACCTTCTCGATCGCCTGGGCGAGCGCGGGCATGCGGCCCACGATCACGGCGGACGACGGGATGTCGACCAGCGTCCAGAGGCAGTCCTCGATGTCGTAACCGGCCAGGCATTCCTTGACCTTGGCGACGTCGAGCTGCTCGAAGAGGATCTGCCCGCCGTTCGCGGTCGCCCACTCGACGACGTTCACCGAGACGGCCGCGAGGCCCTCCCGGTAGTCGTCCACACAGGTCTGACCACACGCGTCGAGGAGGATCCGCTCCTCGCGCTCACCGAGGACCGGCCAGTTGGACGCACCACCCTTGATCGGTGTGACGCCCTCGGCGAGGGCCTCCTGGTGCGCGGCCTCGTTCTTCTTACGCAGCTCCTCCTCGGCCTTCTTCGCGGCCTCCTCGGCAGCAGAACTGTCACCATCCGCATCGGATGCCTTGCCCTCAGCGGCCTTGGCCTGCTGCTCCGCCTCGGCCGCCTTGCGTGCGGCTTCCTCGGCGGCTTCGGCCGCACGTCCCGCCTTGCCGTTTGCCTCGGCGGCGTGCTGCTCGGCGTCGGTGGCCTCGCGGTAAGCCTCCCCGGCGACACTGCTCGCTTCGCTGGCGGTGAAGACGGCGCTGAGGGCGTCGTTCCCGGCCTGCTCGGCGTGGCCGGAGGCGGCGTCGGCGGCGGTCTTCGCGTCCTTCTGCGCGTCGGCGGCCTCGGCCGCCGACGCCTGGGCGCGGGTCACGGCCTCGACGGCGCGCGCCGAATCACTCGCCGCGCGGGCGGCGGCCTCCGCGGCGAGCTTGGCATCGCCGGTGGCCTGAGCGGCGGCCTGCAGCGCCTCCTCGGCAGCGGCTGCCGCCTCAGTCGCCTTGGCCTCGGCCGCGGCGGCCTGCTGTTCGGCGATCGTCTTCGACGACTGGCCGACCAGCGCGGCGAACGCGGCCGAACTGTCCGTCTCCTGGTACTGACTTCCCATCGCTATGGCCTCGATGGAGGCGGCGCCCGCTCCCTTTGCAGCGTCACGGGCGGCGAGCGCGGCCTGACCGGCGGCGTAGGCACGGCCGACAACGGTCGCGGCCGACTTCACCGCCTCGCCGGCGCTGGCCCCGGCGGCGACCGACTCCAGCTGCGCCTTCTTGGCCAGCTCGGCGGCATTCTCCGAGGCCGTCGCCGCGTTGTCCGCGCGAAGCGCCGCGTCCTGGGACGCGTCTAGGGCGGTGGCGGCCTCAGCCCGCGCGGTGGAGGCCGCGCCGAGGGAGGCGTAGGCCACCGACCACGCGCTGCTCGCACTGGCCTGGGCGCGCTCGGCGGCGCCCTCCGCCGTGGTGGCGGCGCTCCGCGCTGAGACGGCGGCGGCGGTGGCCTCGTCTGCCGCGGTCTGCGCGGCGGTGGCGGCCTGGACGGCCTGGTTCGCGGCCGTCCGGGCGGCGGTGGCGGCGGCCCGGGTCTCAGCAGCGGCCGCGGTGCCCTCGGCGGCGACGGCCGCGGCTTCGAGGGCGGCGGCGCGGGCCGCGGTGGCCTGCTTTGCTTGGAGTGCGGCGATCGCCTTCTCGCGCGCGGTCTGCGCGGCCTTCGCCTTCTCGTCGGCGACCTTCCGCTTTGCCGTGGCGTCGGCGGTCGCGGTGCTGGCGGCCGTGTCGGCGTTCTTCGCCGCGGTCTGCTGGGTCCCAGCCCTCTGTTCGGCCTCCTCCGCCTTTGCGCGTTCGGTCGCGGCCTTGGCGCGGGAGGCGATGGCGATGGCCTTCTCCGCCTGCGCCTTGGCCCGCTCGGAGGCAGCCGTGCTTGCGGCCGTCTTGGCCTTGTCGCGCTTCTGCTCGGCCGTTGTCTGCGCGCTCTTGGCGGTGGTGGCGGCTTCGGCGGCGGCCGTGGCGTTGGCCTCGGCGCTGTCGGCGGCGGCCTTCGCCTGAGCGGCGGCCTCCTCGGCGGCGACCCGACGGAACTCGGTGCTGATCGCGTGCGAGTCCGTCTGCGCCTTGGCGAGCAGGGCATCCGCGTCTTCCACGGTCGCGTTCGTGGCGGACATCGCGGTCTCGGTCGCCTTCGCGGCTGCCTCGGCGGCAGCGGCCAAAGCGCGGGCGGCCTGGACGGACTGCTGCGCGTACATCAGCCCCCGGCCGCGCGGCACGTGGGTCGCGTCGGCGACTGACCAGGCCTCCTGCTGCGCGCTCGCGGCCTTCTGCGCGGCGGCCGCGGCCTTGGCGGCCTGCGCCTTGGACGAGGCGACCAGGGCGGTCGCGTTGGTACGAGCCTGGGCCAGGTCGGCCGTGGCCTTGTCATAGAACGCCTGGTCGGGCGCGTTCGGGTTTCCCGGCCAGCCAGGGAGGACCTCCAGCCAGTACTTGCGCCAGATCAGGATCTGCTCGGCGAGCCACGCCTGCCGAATGGCCTCGATCATGTCGTCGGTGGCGGCGCGGGTCGCCGCCGTGGCCTCGACCTCGGCGTGCATGATCGTGGCGCGCTGGGTGGCCTGTCCGGCGTACTCCAGCTCCCACTCGACCATCGCGTCCATGACGAGCTCGTTGAGCTTGCGGGACGGATCATATGGGTTCTGGTTGTCGCAGGCGGCCCAGGCCTGCTTCAGGTTCTCCACCTCGACCCGGTACTCGGCGGAGTCCTTGGTCGGTGCCTGAGTCGGATAACCACCGTGGCGCAGGTAGGACGCGATGTCGCTGGAAGTCGTCCCACGCGAATATTTACTTTGGAAGTCCTTGAACATCCAGTCCGCGGTGAAGTCGTGCCATTCGTCCTTGCCGAGATTCTCTTCCGTGATCGCTCTGGCGCGGTCTACAGCCTCACTACTGGCCTCGCTGTGGCCGTCCCAACCGAGCTGGTGCGCGCGTTGGGCCTTCGAGACTGCCGTGAAGTAGTTCACGTCCGAGCCGAACGCGGGCGCGTGCACCTCTATGCCCTCGGCGGAAAAGGCGGACATGCGGTAGGGATAGTTGGCCGCATTGAGTTCTTCGACCCGCTTGGCACTGGCTGTGTAGGAGGCCTGTGCCTCCTCGTCGTCGGCGTCATCGGCCAGGCCCAGAGGGCCGTAGAAGATCCAGCCGACATGGCTGACGACCTCGCGCAGTTGCTCGTCGGTGCCCGTCAGGCCCTCGATGGCCTTGGCCTTCATCGCGGGACCGCCGATGTGCAGTGCCACACCGGTAAGGCAGCGGTCGAGCCGCCGTTGCTCGCCGATGCTGTTGCGGTAGAGGCCGTCGTCCACCTCGGGCACCGGGTCGGCGTAGGCCGGAGCGGCCTGGATCACGCCGGCCAGTACGGCGGCGGCGGTGACGAGCGCCGTCGTGCCGGTGGCCCTGGCAAGGGCGGACCGTATGCGACGTCGGCGTCTGCCGACGTCTCTGAACAATGACATGGAGTGCCTGACAATCTGTCGATCCTTCGACAGCGTCATTCATGGGCATGCCAAACCGGGCGGCTCGCCGCCCGGCCCCCGGCCTCGTACGGCATGCTTCAGCGCGGCCGCCCCTCCCCATGAACCAGCGCCGCCGCTTACTCTGCGACGATGTCACGCAACGCTCCGCACGTGAAGATCAAATAATCTTCACCAACCGCACACGGGAGCCCACCGACGGACAAAGCCGTCCGCAAGTTGATCATCTTGTTACCCGGCGTAGAACGCGCAGTTGATCGGGTGTCAGAGGCGGTTGTCTCGTATCGCGAGAAGCTCCCACATTTCCCGGCCGACGTGCTCGACGGGCCGGCCCGGAGATCACGAAGGTGCTCGCTGCGGCGATGGCCACGACGTCCACCGCCCGCCAGCGCATCGGCCTGCCCGGCTCTGCGACGGGAGCTCGCTGGTGAGCGCCGACGTGGTAGGCGTCTGGCGGCCCGGTTCGGGAGACGAGGTGGCAGGATGATGCGGTGTCCGACTCTCTGCATGAACTGTGGCTGCGTGGCCTCGCTTTCAATCCGGCGGCGCCCTCCGACGTACTGGTACGCCTGATGGATCAAGCGGCCGGTGAGGCCGGCCTGCTGATGTGCGAGGGTCGTGACCTGCCCGACGCCGTCATCGACGCGGCCCTGCGTCATCCGATCAGAGCCGTCCGCAGCGCGCTCGCCCGCAACCTGTACGTCGACCCGGCGCGGCTCGCCCCCCTGGCGACGGACCCGTCGGGACTCGTCCGCGCGTGGCTCGCCGAGGGCCCCCGGTCCCGGCCCCGATGGGTCCGGCCGCTGCCGGACGACATTCTCGTAACTCTGCTGACCGCGCAGGATGGGGGAGAGGACGGCAGACTCACCGCAGGTGAGATCATCGGGGTGCTCGAATCGTCCCGGCAGATCCCGCTGTCCTTCCGCCATTCCCTGGCCGGCCGCAAGCACCCCGAACTCCGGATACGGGCCACCTGGAGTTGGGGGTCGCTCACCCCGGCGCAGCGGGCGGCGCTGCTCGACGATCCAGACCCCGCAGTCCGTGAAGCGGCGAAAGACCACAGTTGGGTGCTGGATCCGGAACAAGTAGAGGCCCGACTGCCTTCCTACGAGCCGCGCGGCAAGCCCTTCGTGTTCGGCACGTGCGCCCTGTCGCCCGCGCTCGTCGAGCAGTGCTTCGCGTACGGCACGGTGCGCCCCCTGGCCCGAAACCGCCACGCCCCGGCCTACGCCGTCGCCCGGCTCGCCCGCCATCCCGAGGCCGGGGTCCGTGCGCTGGTCACCATCCGGCCCGACCTGGGGCCGGACCTGGTCGCGGAGCTGAGGGAAGACCCGGACGAGAACGTACGGGCGCGGGCACGCCTCCACCCCTTCTCCCGCACCTGGGTCGAGTACGAAATAATTCACAGGATCATCGACCACGGCCCGGACTGCACCTGCCCGATCACCGAGCCCGCCCTGCGGCCGTCACCCGGCTGGTTCGCCGCCTGCGCGGCGTCCGAGGAACCGGTGCTCCGCCGGGTTGCGGCGAGCTGGCCCGGCCTGCCCGCAGAACTCGTCGCGACACTCGCGCAGGACGACGACGAGGAAGTACGGATCCGGCTGGCCTGCCACCACCCCCTGGCCCCGCCACGCCTCCTCCTGGACGTCTTCGTCACCCGCCCGGCCCACCGTCCGCACCTGCTGACCCTGCCCGCGTTCCCCCGCACCGGCACGACCCACCTCATCGGCCACCCGGATCCGCAGGTACGAGCCCTGGCCGCAGCCGATCCCGCCCTGCCCGACCCCCCGGTGGAAGACCCCGACGAGTCGGTGCGCCGTGCAGCCGCCGCCAACCCGAGCCTGACACTGCAGGCCCTGGAGGCCCTCCTCGCCGACCCTCGCACCGCAGAGGGCGCCGCAGCCAACCCGTCCCTCCCCGTCCCCCGCATGCACGCACTCATTGACCGCTGCCTGAACGACGTCCCCACCCCGCCGACGATGCCCCGACGCTGAGGGACCACGGCCGCGTAGCGATCACAGGCATGGCAACCTCCGTCGACCACCGGTCGACGCCGACACACCAGACAGGTGTTTCCGAATCTCGGGTTGTGCTACAGGACGGGTTCGTAGCTGACGGGCGGTGAGCGGTCCGTCGGCCGGGGCTATGGTCGTGTGCGACGATCGGTTGCCTGTTTGTACTGCGAGGTTCCCATGCCGCCTTCCGTTCCAGAGCGCCACGACGAGTTGGCTCAGCACTTCGGCCGTGAGGGTCTTCGTCGTTTCGAGCGTGCGAGCTTGCTCGGAGCGAGACTGCCCGACACGGCTCAGGCCTTCCTGGAGGAAACCGGCGTGCCTCGGGGTGTGGCCTCCTTTTTCAGGTCTCCGGGCGACCGGGACCCGGTGGCACTTGGAGTTGTTGCTGTGCGTTCCTCGTTGCCGAGGCCGCATGAGGCGATGGAGGACTGGCCGCGTATCGGCGGTGACGGTCTGGCGCACTTGTGTGTGCGTCCTGACGGTGCTGTTCAGGCGGTGTTGTTGCAGGACGTCGTGGAGGACATGTTCGTCAACACTGATGTGTCGAGTCTGAGTGCGGCTCTGCTGGCGTTGGATCGTTCGCTGCCGTTGCTGGCGGTGGCCTCAGGGCTGGCAGAGGCTGCGGGGGTCCTGCGTGATCTGAATGCGGAGCTGCGTCGGATCGATCCTGTCGCGTTCGAGGGGCGGGAGTCGTGGTGGCCGCGGGTTTTGGACGATGTGCGGCACACGTTGAACTTCCCGTTCTCCGCGGCGTTCGAGTATGTCGATGCGGCGGATTCGAAGCAGGTGGTTACGGATGTCACCGGGCCCGGCCTGGCGCATCCGGAGGAGATCATCTGGCGTGGCTTGTCTGCTCAGGGTGTGAAGCCGGAGCAGGTGGTTCGCGTTCATTGTGAGCTGGAGCCGTGTCTCATGCCCGGTCACTACTGCGCTGTCTGGATGCAGGAGGCGTTTCCTCGGGCGCAGTTCACTCACAGCTTCGACTACGGGATTTCCGCTGAGTCCCGCGAGGAGGGCATCAGGAAGCTGATCGTCCACGCTGCCGGGCAGGCGGGGCGCGGTTGATGCGCTGGGAACGGCCTGCTGCGGGGAGGGAACCGGCGGCAGCGGCATTGTTGGGTTGGCTGGCCGACCTGCAGGCTCCTCGTCTGTGTCTGGTGTCCGGATCGCAAGGGAGTGGGAAGTCGGCGCTGCTGGCCTGGCTCGTGCATCACGGCACGCAGAGCGGTACGGCGCCGGAGCGTGCCGTACATGCTGTCGTTCCCTCGGCGGGAAGGAGCTTGTGGGGCACCGTGTGGTCGCTTGCCGACCAGCTCGGCGTGGTGGCCCGGTCGCCGGCTGAGCTGGTGGAGGCCCTGGCCCGTGACCCGCGGCGCACGGTGATCGTGCTGCCTGATCTTCACGAGGCGGAGGTGGCCGATCTGGTCCTGGACCTGGCCCGTGTGGGGCATGCCCGGCTGATCGTGGAGTCCCGGACGACCAGCGGCGCGTATCAGCGTCTGGCCGGAGTTGGCTGTGCGGAGCTGGATCTGGACCTGGAGCAGTGGAGGGACGAGGAGCGTTTCCAGCAGTGGCGGGCGTCGCTGTCCGAGGAAAGGGGGGTCCCCGCGTCCTCGGGTCAGGGCGAGGGGATGGAGCTGTCCGACCCGGTAGCTGTCTGCCAGGCCGATCCGTGGATGGTCACCGCTGCCTACGAGAAGGACCAGGCCGGTGAGCACGGCGGGCTGCGGGCGGCGTGGCTGCGGGCGGGGCAGGCCTTGTGCAGGGAATCGTCTCCGGCGGCCCGGGCTTTGATCCTGCTCAGTGTTCTGGGCGACCGTGCGGACCCGCGACATGCCCCCGCCTTGCAGGGGTTGGCTGATGGTGCTGCTTGGGGTCTGGAGTGGTGTCGCGTCCGGGGGGATATGACACCGCCCTGGCCGGGGCCTGTCATCGCGCTGGCGACGGGCAGGGGTCCACTGGCCGGCTGCCTCCTGGTGGCCGGGGACGACTGCACTGTGCGGACGGTGCAGAGCGCGGATGCTGCGGCGCGTGGCCGCGTGTCCCTGTCGTGGGATCGGCCTGTGGCGTTGGCGGCTTCGTCGGACGGTACGGTGCTGTGCCTCGATGCGCACGGTCATCTCAAGCTGGAGTCGGCTTGGTCTGTGAGGCCGGAGGATTCAGGGATTGCGGGGCTCCTCGACGACAGTCCCACCAGTGCCCAGCGCCTGGCAGACATGCTGCGGGGGCAGCGGGGCACGAGCCTTGCCTATTCCGAGAGCGCCGGTCTGGGGACTGTGGCTTTGGGGGACGGCACGGGTGCGGTGCGGGCCTTCGGTGACATCACCGATTCGGTGTCCTTGCATGAGGGGGCGGTGACCGCTCTGGCTGCTCTCAGCCTCCCCATGGGAGACGAAGGCGCCATGGCGCCGCTCGTCTACAGCGGCGGGCAGGACGGCACTGTCCGGGCGTGGTCTCCTGGCAGCAAGCCCATGGCCGGAACGCTCATGCGGCGGTCGTGTCCGGTCGTGGCCATGGATGCCGTATGGACCGCGAGCGGGCCGACGGCTGTGGTGGCGTGGGCCGACGGGCTGGTGGAGTGGATCAACTGGGAAACCGGCACGCAGCAAACGTTCAGGCCGGGCCCTCCGGTTCGAGCAGTGGCCCTCGATACGGGTGGCCGGGTCTTCGTCGGCATGGACGAGGCTCTGACCTGCCTCGTCCTGAGCCAGTAGGCGTGTGGGCGGTCACTGCACGTCATGGTGACGGGCAGCTGACCGGTTTTGCAACGTCCCCACATCAGCAAAGTTGACGGCCGCTCAGTCGGCATGGAAAGTGGGGAGGTTGGCATGGGGACGGGGGTAACCGATGGGGATGACGCTGCCTGATGACCTGGTCGAGGTTCTCGACCTGGTGGGTGTCGACTGGCCGCAGATCGACGAGGACGAGGTCAAGGCCTCGGCAAAGGACTTCCGCAAACTGGCCGAGGGCATCCGCGACGCGGTCAAGGAGGGCAACGACGCCTGCTCTCACATCGTTGCCGGCAAGAGCAAGGGCGACACGGTCAAGGCCATCGACCGTCGCTGGGGCAAGCTCACCACGAGAGACCTGTCGACCTTCGCCAAGGGCTGTGACGATCTGGGCGGCGCACTCGATGACTGTGCCGACCTCATCGTCACCTGCAAGGTCGCGATCATCGCGAAACTGACCGCGACGGCGGCGACCGCCGCGGCGGGTGTCGTCGGCATGTTCTTCACCGCCGGCCTCAGCGGCCTACTGTCCGCGGCAGCCATCGCCGCCGCCCGGCTGATCATCCAGGAAGCCATCGACTACGCCATCGAGCAGATCACCTCGATCGTCACCGACAAGATCGAGGGCAAGATCCTCGCCGAGATCGAGAAGTTGTTCTCTGACCAGCTCGGCGGCGGTGGTACCTACGACGTGATGGCATCGGGCAGCACGGACATGGCGCAGGACCTTGTCATCGAGTTCGCCGAGTTCGAGCTGGCGGCGGGCGGCTACCAGAAGACGGCCACCAACTTCGATAAGAAGAAGGGTGAGTTCAAGGGCGGCGGAGCGAGCCGCAAGTCCTCGGTGAAGAAGGACAGCAGGTTCCACAAGCTCGCCACCGTCATGGACAAGGCCGAGGACGCAGTCGACAAGAAGGCCGACGAGATGGTCAAAACTCTCGAAGACCACGGCGGCAAGATCGACAAGAGCAAGGGCAGCCACAAGGACCACGACGACGACGTCAAGGACAAGCTCAAGAAGTGCGGCGACGATGACGACGCTGTCCCGATGTACCTCCTCAACGCTGATGGATCAGTCCAACGCCTCAGTCTCGACGGCGGCGTCGACCCGCTCACCGGAGACGACAAAACACGTCTGAGCAGCGTCCTCGATGGTGGCAAGGCCTGGGTGCCCACGACGGACAAGGAGAAGGCCGAGTGGCACACCCCTCAAGGGCATACGGGAAAGGTCAAGTCAGAGAAGGTCAGCGCCGACGGATACGACCTTGCTCAAGCCACGCAGGCCGCGCGCATCGCGCGCGATGACTACAAGGGTACGAACTATGCCGCCGGCCGGTACGTCGGACCCGACGGCAAAGAGTCCATCCTCGTTGGCTACAGCAACAAACAGGGTCACTCAGAGCGCATGCTGGGAAGGCCACTCCTCCACAAGGGTAGCCAAAACGGACTCGTGGAACTTTTCACGGAGCGAGAGCCCTGCAAAAAAAACCCGGAATGTGCCCGCTGGCTCGATGCTTATTTCCGCAAAGACCTGAAAGTCACACACGTGGCCGACTATTATAAAGAGGACGGAAAGACCACCAACTCCGAACACATCAAGTACCGCAACGAAGTGAAAAAGTCACACGGAAAATAGCGCATCGAGGCTGCTGGAAAATGAACTTCACCGTAACCCCTCAGAACGTGACCGACGTCTACGGACTGAACAGCGTCACCTACTTCCCGCACAGCGGCATCGCAGACCTCGACGCACGTACCGCTAGCTTTCTGAGCACCGTAGGGCTTCCCACGTCCGACGTGTTCACCTCCCGCATGGACATCGAAGACCCCTACGGCCCGGACGTCGATGCCATCACGCTCGGCAGCCGGTTCGACCACTACGGCCTGCAGTGCCCCATCGAGAGCCGAGCCTGGTGGAGCCTGGGATACCTGTTCACCTCGCTGCTCGCGCTCGACCCGAAGTCCGGCAAGATCTATGCCTTCCCTGAAGGCGCGGTTGACTACATCGAGCTCCACCGCGACATCGAGTCACTCGTCTTCGCTCTCATCGAACTCAGGAAGGTCGAGAACGACCACGAGAACGATGCCGACCCCGAGGAACTCGCCGCCCGGTTCCGCGAAGTCGTCGAAGCTTTCGACCCCACACCGTTCGAGGACGAGGAGTCCCAGTGGAACCTGTCCCTTGAGGAGCTTGAGCAGGGCATCTGGTAGATGCTTGCCTTTGCGAGTCTGCTGATGCGGAGGCTCGACCTGGCGGAGCGAACGCTTGACACCGTGGCGGCCGAGGAACCCTCGGTAGAGTGATCAGGCGGCGCGGGGCCGACTGCCTGGAGGGGCTCTGTGGGCCTGCGCGAGCTGATCACCGACGCCTGGAGCTGGCTGGACTACAAGCCGGCCATGGCCAACCCGCGTCGACCGGGCCGGAACGTCTGGGCGGACCTGACGTCGTCGTGGATTCCCGACGAGGACCTGCGCCGCCTCGCGGCCTACCGGCTGCTGGCCGCCTACGACTCCAACCAGGCCGGACAACTCGCCGCGCTGAGCGGGGACGACGAGAGTGGGACCGAACGCCGGGAGCTGGGCGACGCGTCGAAGATTGTCGACACCGCTCTCGGCTACCTCCTTGGCTCCGAGCAGACCATCAGCGTGATCGGGGCCGAGCACGCCGACGACGAGCCGTCTTCGGGCGCCGCCGTCGCCCGCGCCGTGCAGGAGCGGCTGCGGGCGTGGGCGGAGAAGGAACTGCTGCCCCTTCGCGTGCAGCAGATGGAGCGCAACGCGATCCTCCTGGGCGACGGGGTCTTCACCCTGGCCTGGGAGCCGAGGAAGGGCCGCGTCCTTCTGCGCACCTGGGATCCGGGCCTGTACTTCCCGGAGTGGCCGGAGGACGGCGAGCAGGACGGCGCCGAGTTCCCGATGCGCGTCCACCTGGCGTGGGAGCTGCCCGAGGACAAGCGGCGGGGCCTGAAGACCCGGGTGCGGCGCATCACCTACGAGCTCGCACCAATCGGCCCGGCCAGCCGTCCCACCACGGACAAGGGCGGAGGCGCGGTCCGCGAGTTCCTGTACGGCGAGGACGGGACGCCGGTCCTCGTCGTGGGTGACGAGCTCAACGCGGACAGCGGCGTCATCACCCGCACCTATCCGTGGGCGTCGAACCGGCCGAGCCCGTGGACGTGCTACCTCACGGACGCAGAGTGGGAGCTGGACGACCTCCACCACGCCGACCTGCTTTACGACCTGCCGCTGCACAAGGCGACCTACCGGGTCCGCTCGGATGGAGAGGTCCTTGACCGCCTCGACCTGCGCTGCGACTTCATCCCGCTGGTCCACATCACCAACTCCATCCCCACCAGCGGCGAACACTGGGGCAAGCCGACCATCGCCACCGTCCTCCAAGGTCTCGATGAGCTGTCGGCCACCGACACCGACAGCTCGGGGGCATCCGCGACGACTGGCTCCCCGATCATCGGCCTGTCCGGGGCACGCCTGCCCATCGACCGGGCCACCGGACAGCCGCTGCCGGTGAAGGTCCGTGCCGGAACGGTTTGGCAGCTCAACGACAACGGCAGCATGGACGTCCTCGATACCTCCGCGCAGCTCGCCGAACTCCGGTCCCGGGTCGACCACCTCATCGACCGCGTCGCCGCGAACTCCCGCCTCACCGCGGCCGGCCTCGGCACTCTCGACCCCACCGCCCTGCCCTCCGGCTACGCCCTCCAGCTAGCCCTGGGCCCACTGGACTCGCTGATCGCGGCCATGCGCCTGGCCCGCAACCATAAGTACGCGGTCCTGCTGCGGATGGTGCAGAGGCTCCACCAGGCCGGGCAGGCGGAAGGTTGGCCCGCAGGGGAGTCGCTGCCCGCCCGCCTCGTGTGGGGCCCCCACACGCCCACAGACCGCGCTGCTGTTCTAGATGAGGTGGTCAAGGGGGTTGGGGCCAGCGTGCTCTCCCTAGAGACTGGAGTGCGCATGCTCCAAGAAGCTGGTTACCCAATCGAAGACTCAAAGCAGGAGGTCGGACGAATCCAAGCGCGAGCTTTCGAGCCAGCTGCGCGGCTTGCCGATGCCACGGGTGACAACTCCGCCGTGCGCGCATACCTCGGCCTGCCTGACACTGGCGCTGAGCTGCCTGCCATTCCACTCATCGTTACGTCGGAGGCTAAGCGAGGGACGAAGTGACGACGCGGAGAGCCAGTGCGGCCGCAGCAGCGGCTGTGTCGGCGCTGACCCTTGCGTCGCCTTGGCGCTTGGCGCGCTCAGGCAGACCCCCTCGAGTGGGGGCGGGACTCTCGGTAGCTCTCCCGGTCGCTTGAACGGCGGCCACCATTGCTCACACGTGGCCACGCTAGCTATCACGTGTGGAGGTGGAGGAGTCCATGCGTGCCTGCTGTTGCTCTAGGGGTGGGGCGTCAGGGGTGCTGAGCGTTCGCGCGGGCCGGTTCCTGATGTGCTGTCTCAGGCGCTTTCGTAGCTCACTGACCGCGTGATGTCGTTGAACATAGACCTGATTGGTGGTGATGCCCAGAGCTTCTGCGATGTCGGAGTCCGACAAGCCGCTGGCCTGGAGGAGGACGACCTCGCGCTTTCTGGATGGGCGCATGCGTCGTATCTCGTCCCGTAGTACTTCTGCCGCCTCGTCGTCGGAGTCGTCCACGGCACGGTCCATGTGCGCGGGCACTACGCCGGGCGTCAAAGTTGCAATGGCCCCGTCTTCAGTAGTGCGAGACCTGTGGAGGCGGCGGTGCATGTCGATGGCGCGGTGCGCCGCAGACTTGAACAGGTAGGCAGTTGGATTCTCCAAGTGCTCCAGGCGGTCCCAATGGTTGTACGCCGTGATCATCACGTCTGCGACTACGTCCTCAGCGCCGAAGTGTCCCAGCCCAGGGAAACGGCTGTGCACGTATCCGATCAGCTTGGGAACTAGTTCGCTGTAGAGGTCCTGGAAGCGTGCTTGGGAGGCCGACTCGGTGTCTTCACCGTCGTCGACCTCCCAGTCGGTGATGCCGTCAGGCGTCACGGTTAGTGCTATCGCTCCTTGCAGCTTCCAGGCGTGGGTGGGCTTCGGACCTCTCTACGGCTCGCTTAATGCGCTTGCAGTACTCGATGGCGCGAAAGGCGAGGTGCGCTGCTGCCACCGTCACCACCCCAGCTTCGACCGTGCCGGCCGGGTGATCCCACGAGTTTCCGAAGAGCTGGACACCTTCGCAGGCGACCATGGTGATGACCCCGGTGACATACGCCGTGGTTTGCCTAGGTCCCAATACGTTCCCTTCCTTCAGGTCTGTTGCTCATGTGTGTGACCGCGGGCTCCCCGGCGCATGTGAGTCACCCGTGGTCACCAGGTCGATTCGATCGGATGCGGAGAGTCAGCGTCAAGGGGACGTCGCTCGTGCGAGCGAATCTCAGGCATGCCGAAGGCGCCTACCAGACATGTCTGGTAGGCGATCCGAGCCCCCGACGAGCGTCGGTGACTGAAGGCCTGGCCGCCGGGACTTCAACCGTTTGCGCCGGGTGACCGGCAGCCAGGCCGAGCAACAGACACAGAAGGTCCGTCGGCTAGACAACGAACGACAGTGCTCACTTCTTAATCACGGTCTCAAGATTTCTGCGCGTCCACGATGCTGACGGACAGTGACTTGCTAGGGCCCTCGACTCACCTTAGAGCTCTCAGTCTCTGGAGGTCGCGTCCGCTGTGAGAGCTGGGCCGGGGACCTCCGCCTGATCCAGATGTGATGATCTTGGTGTGGCTGGTGCGATGACGGCGTCGGAGCCGTCCTGGACAGCCCGGCTCTCCGGGCTGAGCCCGCGTGCCTTCGGGGGGCTGTTGACGGTGTGAGGGGCGAGGTGCCGACGCGGTCCGTAGCGGCCGGCCCTGGAGCCTTCCGCTGGAGGGCCGGGCACTGCTGGTCGCGGCGTACTGGCGAACGAACCGGACCATGCGGCAGCTCGCGCCGCTGTTCGGGTCTGGATGCGGCTGCGTCCCGGTGATATCTGTTGAGATCGCCAAGCGCAGCGAGGGGGATGGCGTGACGAGCCAGCATGACGGTCAGCCGGGGGGCGAAGAGCAGCGGGCACTGACAGTGCTGCCGCCTAGGCTCAGCATGCCGAGGATGGCGACGCCGAAGCAGACGGTCACTTTCCTGTACGACCCCGACGAATTCGAGGAGTTCGTGAAGGAATGGGTGCCGACGCAGGGGACGAAGTACGACCTCGTTGAACGGCAGGGAGGCGCAGGGGACCACGGCATTGACGTGGCGGGCTTCCTGACGCAGGCGAAGCTGGAGGGGGAATGGCACAACTACCAGTGCAAGCAGTACAAGCGGGACCTGTCCTGGACCACTGCGGCCCAGGAGATGCGGAAGATGTTCGTGGCTGCCGCGGTCGGCCACTTCACCGTCCCCACCCGCTACGTCTTCGTCGCTCTCACCTTCGCTGCCAGCCTGAAGCGCCTCATATCGAAGCCGTCCGAGTGCCGGGCAAAGTTCCTGGAGGAACTGTCTACGACGAAGGACAAGCTCGTGACCAAACTCGACGCTGACGAGCGCCGGAAGGTCGAGAGGCTGGCGGAAGGAACTGACTTCGGCATGTTCTCGTGCATCGATCTCGATCAGCTGCTCGAGGAGCACATGACCACGCCTCACTGGCTCGCGCGTTTCCCGCAGGCTCCGCCGACGAGCGGGCCGACGAAGCTGACTCCTCCCGAGCGGCCACGGCACGACGAGGCGCGGTATGTGCAGCGCCTCGTCGATGTCTACCGGGAGCGGTTCCCCGACAAGATCAACAGTTTGGATCAGGTCGACGACGTGGCCGAGGCCAAGGGGCACCTTCTGCGACAGCGGGTGGCCTTCTTCGCTGCCGAGTCCGTACGCGTGTTCGCGCGGGACTCGACCACGCCAGACTATTTTGACCAAGTTAAAGAGGATATATACACGATTGTTGTGGAGGAGGCGGAGCGAGCCCACCCGAACGGCTGGGAACGACACGCAGCCGTCACGATCTGCGCGGGCACCGTGGAAGTGACCGAGACGATCCTCAAGCCCTACGTGGGACCGGAGGTCCGCAAGGGGGTATGTCACCACCTGGCGAACGACAACCGCCTGATCTGGTGCCGGGAGGGAGAGCAGTGACCCCGCTCAACAGCCCACTCGAGGTTGGCGTGCGAGCCCTTGTCCTCCTGGCCGAGAGCCACCCCCGGCCCTTGGACCTCGCCCAGCTCGTCGCGCTGGACTACCTCGTACTCCACAGCGGAGAGTTCGACGGCCCGCGCAGCCTCCACCCCGACCTGCCGGCCCGGGAGGGCGAGCTCGGCAGGAAGCGAGAACTCCTCGAACAGGGTCTTCTCGTGCTGATCCGGGCCGGGCTGGCCGACATCGTCAGCAGCGAGGGCGGCCTCATGTACGCGGCCACCGAAACCGGCACCACCTTCATCGAAGTGCTGGAAGCCCCTTACGTCGCATCTCTGCGCGAACGCGCCGAGTGGGCCCTCCACCACTACGCCTCCCCGGCGCATGCCCGCAGTGTGACCCACCAGATCATCAACCGTGCCACAACAGGCTCCGCATCCGAAGGGGCTGGCCATGGCTGACCTGCGTCTGACACATCTCACCTACGCCTCCGCGACCAAGCCGCTCGCCACAGTGGACTTCGACCCGTCCCTCACCGTCATCTACGGCGCCTCGGACACCGGCAAATCGTTCGTCGCAGAGTCCATCGAGTACATGCTCGGCGGCAGCAAGCTCGACCTCGTCTCCGAAGCCAAGGGATACAGCCAGATCCTCCTCGGCCTCGAACTCGACGACGGTACCCCGCTCACCCTGCTTCGAGTCCCGGACAGCAACACCATCCACGTGCACTGGGCCGACCTGCGGGAACTGGTCACCCGCCCCTCCGACTTCGACGTCACGGCCAAGCACACCGCGCGCAGCAAGAACAGCCTCTCGCAGTTCCTCCTCGGCAACCTCGGATGGGACGACCTGCGCATCCGCACGAATGACGCAGGCGGCACCCGAGAGCTGCGCCTGAGCGACCTGGTGCATCTCTCGGTCGTCCCCGAGAACCGCATGGTCGACAAACGATCCCCAGTCCTGCACTCGTCCTCGACCAACGGGAAGACCGCGGCGGCCTCCGTCATGCGGCTGCTGCTGACCGGAGAAGGCGACGCCGAGGTCACCACCGGCATGAACGCCAGCCAGCGCCGCGTCAACAAAGGGCAGGTCAGCCTCCTCGACCGAATCATCATCGACCTGCAGAACAAGCTCAGCACCTCCGAGAACGTCCAGGAACTCCGCGACCGGCACCGGCGCCTGCAGACAACCATCGACGGCTATTCCCGCGCAGTCGAGACCATCACCCGACAGCACCTGAACTCCGTGGCCGAACGCATGTCGGTCACGGAGGAGCTGGCCGGGATAGAAGCGAGCCTGGCCGAGGTCGGCGACCTCATGTCCCGGTTCACCCTGCTGGAAAAGCAGTACCGCTCCGACATCGACCGGCTCTTCATGGTCACCGAGGCCGGCAACCTCCTGGGGTTCTTCAAGGTCGGCACTTGCGTCTTCTGCGGCGCCGAACCCGAACACCAGCACCCCGACCACAGCGATCGCGAGACGACCCAGCTGCATCTCGCAGTGGAGATCGAGATGGCCAAGACCACCTCTCTCCTCGATGACCTTCGGCCGACCATGCGCGACCTGCGCAGTCAGCTCGAAGAGCTCAGCAACCGCAGGGAGGAGCTGAAGACATCTGCTGCTCGCCTCGACGTGGACATCTCCGTCACCCGGGGACGGCTTGCCCCGCTGCGCGAGGACATGGACCAGCATCTTGAGGTCCGCTCAGCCATCGAACGCGATGTGGACCTTCACCAGCGCATCGAGGAACTGGAAGAACGCCGGTCGCAGCTGGACGGTGAAGCCGCAACGCCAGCCCACCGGCCCGCCGACTACATTCCGAACCGGGCACTCTCCGCCTTTGACCAGGTCCTTCAGCACACGCTGGAGGCGTGGAAGGTGCCCTCCGTCGAGTACGCGGAGTACGACCAGTACCAGATGGAGATCAGGGCAGGTAACCGACTGCGGGCCTCTCGGGGCAAGGGCGTCCGCTCCGTGCTGCACTCCGCATTCACCACGGCCCTGGCCCACTACTGCCGTGAGCACGACAGGCCGCACCCCGGGCTCGTCGTCCTCGACTCGCCCGTCGTCACCTACCGCGGCCCTCACAGCGACCCCCAGGGCGACGCCCCAGGTGACGACGTACCGATGACGTCGACCGTCGTCGATCACTTCTACCGGAACATGCTTACCTTCCCAGGGCAGGTGATCATCTTCGAGAACGGTGACCCGCCCCACGACGTCATCGCCCAAGCCCGCACCCACCGGTTCGGCCTGCAAGAAGGCGACCGTGCCGGCTTCTTCCCTTCAATGAGAGAGGCGGTCAGGTCCGTGAGCGGCTGAGGTCACGAGCTGCGAGCCATAGGAGTGGCGGCCATGATCCACTTCTCATAGCCCACGTGCCAGCGAAACACCTCGCCGATCGCCCTCGGCCGTCGAGGCAGCCCAGCAGGGCTGTGCTGTAAGCGACCCGACTGCCCTGCCCTCCGGCTACGCCCTTCAGCTCGCCCTGGGTTCGCTGGACTCGCTGGTCGGCGCCATGCGCCTGGCCCGCAACCACGAGCACACGGTCCTCCTGCGCATGGTTCAGCGGCTCCACCAGGCCGGGCACGCACAGGGATGGCCTGCGGGGGAGTCGTTGCCCGCGCGCCTTATGTGGGGCCCACACACCCCGACCGACCGTGCGGCCGTCCTCGACGAGGTCGTCAAGGACGTGGGCGGCGGCGTGCTGTCCGTCGAGACCGGCGTTCGGATGCTGATCGATGCGGGATATCCCATCGACGATGCCCAAGAGGAGATCGGCCGCATCCAGTCCCGCGCCTTCGACGCCGCTGCCAGCCTTGCCGATGCCACCGGCGACAACGCGGTCGTAAGGGCATACCTTGGGCTCCCGCAACCTCATGACAACGCCGTGCGAGTTCCGCTCCTGGCAGAGGAAGCTGACTAATGACCGACTGATTGAAGTACGCGGAAGTCGGGCGCGACCTCGGTGTCCTCATTCCGCCCAGAAGTGTCGGTGCCCTCTGCCAGGATCGCGGCATGAGACTGAATCCGGGCATCACCCTCGCCCACGCCGACGACGTGCTCAGGCGAGCGGAGACGACGTGGAGCAACGCGCGCGGGGCACAGGGCTACTACCGTGCTTACACCGATGCGGTCCACGACACGTACCCCGTGCTCAGGCAGACTTTCGCTGCCCCGGACCTCAGCGCCAGCATGCACTCCACGGCCTACTGGAACCTGCTGCCGATCGGTCGCGCTCACCTGGAGTCTGGTTTCACTACCGACCCCGACGTGGCGAAGAACCTGGTGCAATCCCAGCGGGCCCTGAATCATGCGCTCGCCACTGAGATTGACAACCAGATCAAGACGTTGGAGCGGGCGCGCGCCGAGCTTGAGGTGCTGAAGGACCTTGCTGCTCGGCCTGGCCTGCCAGTCGTCTATGACACCAACATGCTCAATCACTGGCGCCAGCCTGGCGACGTTCTATGGAGCGAAGTCCTCAAGGGGCAGGGCGAGATTGCCAAGCAGACACGACTGGTTGTTCCCTTGGTGGTGCTTGACGAGCTCGACCGGCAGAAGTATGGGCAAGGGGACCTCGCTAAGAAGGCCGCCACTGCCATCCGGTACCTCGAGCGCGTTCTCCGAGACAGTCAGCCCGGACAACCTGTACAGCTGCGCCAAGGCGCCACGCTAGAGGTATGGGTCGACACCGACGAGCGCGGCGGTGACGCTGACATGGCCATTCTGCGCTGCGCTGCCGACCTCGACGGCCTTCATCCAGACACCGGAGCCCGCGTGCTGACAGATGACATCGGCATGAAGATCCGGGCCCAGCAGCTGGGCCTGAAGGTGCTGCGCTTGCCTGAAGACCACCGCAAGAAGGGCACCGCCCTTGACCAGGGTCAGTCGCAGGAGGCGTAGAGGAGCCTGTCGTCCGTGAGGCAGGTCTACCGCTGTGACGAAGACCGATAGATCGCCCTAGTACGTTCGGTGGCCGGTGGCCGGTGGCCGGTGGCCGGTGGTCAGCAGGCGGCCTGACGGCTACCTTGATGCGCTCGGCCTGCGGGTTCGGCGAGCAGCGGGCGCAGTGGGCTGCTCAGTCATCGTCCAGAGGCTTCTGCACGTCGCCCCGGGTGAGGGTGGCAGTCTTCAGCGGGCCCATCTTGCTCGCGGTGGTCGCCGGCGGCAGTGCCCGCACGACCACGACGTACACCCGGACCCCTGGCAGTTCGAAGTACGGCGGCCAGGAGTCGGTCGGGCCGTCGCCGTCGACCACCAGGGTCCGGTCAGACGTGCGGTTGAAGACGACCAGATAGGCGACGTTCTTCCCGTAGTCGTGGGCGTACTCGTACACCTGTCGGACGCCCTTGGCGAGGTAGGCGATGCTCCCGGTGTACAGCTTGCCGTCCAGAACGATCGGGTCTTCGCCGCCGAGCTCACCGACCAGGTCGGGTTCCCCGGTCGTGGAGCGCGGTTTCGCGTGGGTCACGTAGTGGGCGTCCTGGAACAGGAACTTCTGCAGGTCGTCGTTGTACAGCTCCTCGCCGGTCGGGGTCCTCTCCAGGTACTGGGCGTTCAGACCGACGCGGTTGAACCGCTCGGTGAGGTAGACGTAGCGGCGCAGGGTGAGGACGACGCTGCTTCGGTACTGCAGCCGCTCGGCGAGCCACTCAAACAGTGGAGTGAATGCCTCATCAGCGAGTCGCCGAACCATGTCGTCGATGTTCCTGATGCCCGTCCGGCCGTAGATCCGGACGGCCAGGCCTTCCGCTTCGGCAGGCTGAAGGCCACGCAGCAGATTCCAGCTGAGCACGGCCCGGCCTTCCTCGGTCTCTGTCGGCCAGACCATTCCGACATCGGCCTCGCACTGGTCCAGCCACTCCTCCAGGGGCGGCGGCTCCTCCACGTGACGGGCTTCGGCGATGATCGCAGCGAGCAGCGGCTGCTTGCCGATCCAGTCGGCGGTGTACTTCACCTCGCGGCCCAAGTTCTGTCCTCGGGAGTTGACGATCTGGCGGTACCGCCTTGCGAGACTTTCCTGGAGGTCATCGAGCAGGCGCACGTGGTCTGTCCTTCCGCTGACTGTGACCTGCTGAGAATCGCAGATTCCGCCGACGAAAGGGCGGTGCGCACAGAACTGCACCCCCGGATACGTTCGGACGTCGGAACGCGGGGTCGACGGACGGGGCCCGGAATGATCGGCTTAGGCTCCCGATCATGGCTACTGTGTTCCCTGACCTGTCCACGCTGGTCGCTGAGCCTCACACGGCGTATGCCCTTCTCCGGGAGGCTGGGCCCGTGCACCGGATCACCGGGCCGGACGGTCTGCCCGTGTGGGTCGTCACCCGCTACGCCGACGTGCGGCAACTGCTGGCCGATCCACGGCTTTCCCTGGACAAGGCACGTCGACTTCCCGGCAACTACCGAGGCTTCTCGCTGCCTGCGGCCCTCGACGCCAACCTGCTGAACATGGACCCGCCCGACCACACCCGAATCAGGCGGTTGGTCACCAAAGCGTTCACGCCCGGCTGCGTGGAGGAGATGCGCCCGGACGTTCAGCTCCTGGCCGACCAGTTGCTCGACGCCGTGGCCGACCGGGGGCACGCCGACCTCGTCGCCGAGTTCGCCGCGCCGCTGCCGATCGCCGTCATCTGCGACCTGCTGGGCGTGCCGCAGGACTCACGTCGAGACTTCCGTGCCTGGACCGATGCACTGGTCGCCCCGGACCCCGAGGAGCCCGACGCGGCGAAGCGCGCCGTGGCCGCGATGATGGCGTACTTCCCGCAGCTGATCGCCGACAAGCGCGGCACGCCCGGCAACGATCTGCTGTCCGATCTGATCAACGTGCGCGACGACGGTGACCAACTCGCCCAGGATGAGCTGACGTCACTCGCGTTCCTCATCCTGTTCGCCGGGTACGAGAACACGGTGCAGCTGATTGGCACGGCCGTGCTGGCGCTACTGGACCACCCGGAGCAACTGGCCGCGCTACGTGACAACCCGGCCAAGGTCGAAGGCGCAGTTGAGGAGTTCGCCCGCTTCGACGGCCCGGCGCTGCTTGCCATCCGCCGCTTCCCGGTTGAAGACGTGGCAATCGGCGGGGTCACGATCCCGGCGGGGGAGACAGTCATGCTGTCGCTGGCCTCCGCCAACCGTGACCCCGACCGCTTCCCCGATCCTGACCGACTCGATGTGGACAGGCGAGACCGCGGGCATCTGGCGCTCGGTCACGGCATCCACTACTGCGTTGGCGCCCCTCTGGCACGGCTGGAAACACAGATCGCCGTTAGCACGCTGCTGCGCCGGTTCCCCAACCTGAAGCTGGCCGGGACTCGTGACGAGCTGCGGTGGCGGCCATCGATGCGAGCCCGCGGATTGGTCGCGCTGCCGGTGCGCTTCTGACTCGTCGTGTTCGATACGGCCCCATGGGGAAACGGCCCGGCCGGTTGATCGCTAGACTGCTCTGTGGCGTGGGGGCGCTGGAGACCTGTGGATGGTTCACGCATGAGACGCCCCTCGCTCCCCAACCCGCTCGCCCCGGTCGGGTACCGCCGTGACGGGCGGCCCATCTACCCGATCCTGGGCGCCTCGCCCGAGCACGACCCGAACAAGCCCGACGACGGCCCCGGAACCGGCGGCGTCACGCAGGACGACCTGTCGCGGCTGCTGGCCAGGGAGAAGACCCAGGGTGGCCGGGCCGCAGTGAAGAGGCTCCTCGACGGCCTCGGCTTCAACGATGCCGACTCGCTGACCGAGTTCATCACCAGCAAGCGGGACGCCGAGCAGGCCGCGCTCTCCGAGGTCGAGCGACGCGAGCAGGCCGCCGTTGAGAAGCTGCGGGAGGCCGAAGCCCGCGAGGCGCAGGCCATCACCCGGGAACGCGCTGCGGTTCGGCGCGCAGCCCTTGCCGGGCTCGGGGCCGCCAGCGACGACCTGGATGATGCGGTCCTGCTGATGGACCGCGCCCTGGATGGCCAGGACGACGCCGACGAGGACACCGTCGCTTCGGCCGCCGAGCTGTTGAAGGAGCGGCGCCCCGAGCTCTTTGGTGCTGCCCGGGAGACCGCCCCGCCCGCGCCGGGTGGCTCGCCCGCCGGCGGCCCGCCTCCGCGTGGCGCGACGCCGCCGAAGCCCGGCTCGGCAGGACTCGACATGGCTCGCCGACGCGGCTACATCACCGGCTGACCTTCTCCACTCCCACCGGCGGGACAAGGCCGGACCAGGGGACCACGCCCCTCCCGCTTCGTGGACGGCGCCACCAGCAGGTGAGCGCGCGGAATCCCGCCATCGCGTCCCTGGGAGGGCACCGTCATGCTTCAGCCGATCACGACGCAGCGCAGCGTCACGGCGAACATCGAGTGGCTCGGCGGCCGACACGGCACCGACGACACCGACACGATCACGCTCGACATCGCCAAGTTCACGTCCGGCACGCACTACGTGCCGTCGACCGACACGAGCCAGCCTTACTCGCTGTTCAAGTCCGGGGTGCCGGTCGGCAAGATCGCCGCCTCGGGCCTCTACGGCCCCTTCGACAAGGCGGCGGCCGACGGCCGGCAGATCCTCGCCGGGTTCGTCGTTGCCGAGACCTTGTTCGCGCCGGCGGCCACGAAGGTCCCGGCCGCGCTGCTGTGGCACGGCACCGTGCGCGCCGCGAAGGTCCCCGGCGGCTTCAACCCCGCCGACGCGGTCACGACCAACGCCCTGATCCGGTACGTGTAAGGAGCTTCTGAACCATGACCCTCCAGGACCTGATCAAGGACGTCACCACCCGCGACCTGACGGTCTTCGCCCGAGCGGTGCCGACGCCGGACGAGTGGACGCTCACCACGGGCGACAGCCCCGTGTTCCCTGCGCTCAAGCTCCAGAGCACCCTGTGGGAGATCCGGGACAGCGGCCGCTACGTCAACGCGGCCAAGTTCCGGGCGTACGACGCATCTGCGCCGCTCGCGACCCGCGAGGCGTGGGAGACCACCCGCAAGGGCGGCCTGCCGGTCATCTCGCAGAAGCTCACGGTCAGCGAGCAGGAGATCATCCTCGACGAGATGCAGCGGGGCGCGGACGCCGAGCGGCTGGTGACCAACCTCTACAACGACACCGAGCGGCACGCTGAGGCGACCAAGGGACGGATCGAGCTGGCGGCCGCCGACGTTCTCCTCGACGGGAAGCTGACCGTCAACGAGAACAACTACATCACCGAGGTCGACTTCGGCGTCCCGGCTGAGAACCTGCCCACGGCCGCGAAGGTGTGGTCGGACCCGACGTCGGACCCGATCCGTGACGAGCTGGCCTGGCTCCAGTACCTGGAGGACATCGGCTCGCCGGCCCCCGAGTTCGCGCTGACCTCCCGTCGCGTGGTCAACACGTGGTCGAGCAACAACGCCTACCGCGCGGCGTTCTACAACTCGGTCAACCCCTCGACTACGCCGACCAGCTCGCTCACGCCCAGCCAGGTCAACAGCGTGCGCATCGAGTACGGCCTGCCTCCCATCCGCATCTACAAGGGGCAGGTCCGGGTCGACGGTGCCTGGGTCAAGCCGATCCCCGATGACCGGTACATCTACGTCCCGCCCCAGCGCCAGAAGTGGGCCAACATCCAGTGGGGCCTGAACGCGGACGCCATCGTCCTGTCGTCGGGGAAGAACCCCGAGATCGAGAAGGAGGAAGCGCCGGGCATCATCATCACCCGTGACGTGGACTCCGACCCGATCCGTATCTGGACCAAGGTCAACGCGTCCGCGATGCCCGTTATGCACGACCCGCGGGCCCACCTCGTGGCGAAGGTGCTGTGATGGGGCGCCGCCTGAACGCCGCCGTGTACCTGGTGCACCCGGAGACCCACGAACCAGTGGTCCTCCTGCCGGGAGACGAACCCGAGGACGCGGTCGCCGCGCTGATCACCCACCCCGACGCCTGGGAGGACGGCCCCGAGCCGGAAGTCGAGGACTCGTCCCCCGAGCCGGGAGGCCGGGACGCACCGGCGGGCGGCGACCCTACGCCGGAGCCGGAGCCGGAGCCGGAGCCGGAGCCGGAGCCGGAGCCGGAGCCGGAGCCCAAGCGCCCCGCGACCGGCCGTCGAAGGAAGGCCGACGAGCCCGGCGCCTGAGTACGCAGGCATCACTCCCCTCCCGTCCGCCCGCGCCCTTCCCGGGCGCGGGCGGATACCCGTCTCCAGCGGAGTACCCATGGACCCGATCCTCTTGGCCTGGCTGCGCGCGCAGCTCGGTACCACCGCCGACGAACAGGACCTCACCGCCCGGTACACGCGTCTCGGCCGGGCCCGCGCGGTCGCCGTCGAAGTCCTCGGCGAACGCCGCGCCGCGCTGCTGGCCGAACCGCTGCGCATGACCGTGGACGGCGTGGTCACGATCGACCAGAGCAACAACCTGGCGGGCCTCGAACGGCAGCTCGCCGGCCTTGCCGATCTCATCGCCCCGGACGACCTGGCCGCAGGGGAGGCGAGCGTCGACCTTGTCACCGCGCCCCTGATACCCCACCGCCGGGGACGGTAAGGGGTGCCGTACGAGTGGCCTCCGCTGACTCCGGGCGATCCGGACGAGATTGCGCGGCGGGTCGCCGCCGTCCTCGACGACGCGTGGCAGCGCCTCGCCGACAAGCAGCACGCCGTCCTCAGCCAGCTCGCCGATAGCCCGCGCGCCCCGCACACCACGGCCACCCTGGAGGAGTTCAAGCAGGCCATCGCAGACTTCCGCCGCCGTGTGGATGAGGAAGCCCGAGGCTTCGTCCGTCGGCAGCTCCCTCATCTCTACGAGGAAGGCGCGCGGGCTGCCGCCGAGGCTCTGGGGACCACCTTCACCTGGACCCTGCTCCACCGCGACGCCCTCCAGGCGCTTGCCGCCGACTCCTACGCCGACTTCCTGCGCCGCTCTCAGGAGGCCGAGCGGATGGCCGATCGGTTCTACCGGGCGGTGAGGGTGGCCGCTCGTCGCGAGGTGCCGCTGCTGGCGGCGGGGAACATGACGGCCAGGCAGGCCGCGCGCAACCTCGCCCGCCGTCTCGCCGCCGACCACAAGCTCACTCACGTCGTCTACCGCAACGACGCCCGGGTACCGGTACGGGCCTGGGCGGAGGCGGCCACCCTCGCGAAGAGCGCCGTCGCCTACAACGCCGGAACCCTTAACAGGACCCGCGAGGCCGGCATCACCATGGTCGAGGTCTTCGACGGCCCGGACTGCGGATGGACTTCACATCAGGATCCGGACAAGGCCACCCGGACGCTGCGCACCGTCGAGGAGGCGGCAGAGTGGCCGATCAGCCACCCTCGCTGTCGCCGGGGCTTCGGAGCAAGGCCGGATGCGCATCTTGAACGATGAAGGTGACTTGGGGAAGGGGTGAGCGGGGCGGCAGCTCAGAGCCTCCGCGCACTGCCACATCCGGGGTTACGGTGCTTCTAGCAACCTGGGCCATTCTTCGGGGCCCTGAACAGTCTGGGGGGACTTTGAAGAGACGGATTGCTGCCGCGGCGGCCGTGGCCGCGCTGGCGCTGACCGCGTGCTCGAACGCGTCCCCAGAGGGGAAGTCCGGGCCCACCGCGACCCCGCCGCCGGTGATCACAGCGGCCCCGGAGGTCGAGTACACGCCCGTGCCCATCTCGGTGTCGATCCAGTGCACCGGCGCTGATACCGAGTTCAGCGCCCCCGCCCAGGCGTGGTTCGGCATGTACGACCTCTGCGAAGGCACCGTGTCCGGGGACAAGCTCAGCCCGAAGGAGCAGAAGGCCCTCACCACCGCGTACGGCGAAAGCAACGACGGCGACACCAGTCCGCTCGGCACCCTGTACTCGATGTGCGCGCAGAACGCGACCGACAGCTTCGCCTACCTTGAGGAAGCCGGATCGCCCGAGCAGATCACCGAAGTCCGAGGCGCGCTCCTCCTATGCCCCGACCACCCGCAGAAGGGCCGCATCACGAAGCTGCTGGCCGGCGCCGAGAAGGACAACCGGCTCTCGGACGAGGGCAAAATCTTCGGATCCGGCGTCCTCCAGGTCGGCAAGGACGTGCAGCCCGGCACCTACGTCACCACCGACGTGGAGAACTGCTACTGGGAACGCACCGACCGAAACGGCAACCCGATCGACAACTACTTCACGGCCGGCGCCGCCCGCGTCCAGGTGACGATCCGCGCCAGCGACTACTCCTTCAACAGTGAGGGCTGCGGGGAGTGGAAGCCCGTCGAGTGACGGCCTGGACTGCGGCTGGACTTCGCACCAGGACGCGGACAAGGCCACCCGGACGCTGCGTACCGTGGAGGAAGCAGCCGAGTGGCCCATCAGCCACCCTCGGTGTCGCCGTTCGTTCGGGCCGCGTCCTGATGTCGGCAGCGTGTGACGAAGCCTCGGCTGGAAGCCGGTCAGATGCGCTGATCGCGTGGGTAGGGTCGAGGCATACCGTCCAAGGAGGAGCAGCCGCATGGCGACCGAGATCGTGATCGCGCAGACGACTATCGACGACGAGGAGAAGGCGAAGGCCCTGGCCCTGGGGGCCGTTGAGGCCCGCCTTGCCGCCTGCGCGCACATCGACCCCCCTTTCACCGCGGTCTACCGCTGGAAGGGCGACATCGAGACCGCTCAGGAGTGGCGTATCTCGTACAAGACGCCCGCGGACCGTCTTGCTGACCTCCAGACGTGGGTGCACCAGGAGCACAGCTACGAGGTTCCCGAATGGATCACGCTCCCCATCACGGGTGGATCCGAGGCGTACCTGTCCTGGGTAGTCGAGGAGTCGACACCGCAGTAGGCGCGATGCGAGGCGAGTGTCCGCTCGCCGCGCGGGAGTGGACGCTATCTCCCGCGCACGAGGTTCAGGCGGCGAGCTGCCGGAGCCGCCGGAGTAGGTCGCGTTCACGATCGGGCAGATGAGCAGCGACCGTTCGCGCGCGTTCCTTCGCCATGGTGTTAGGACGGGCCTCGGCCGCCGCCGCGAACTGATAGGCCACATCCACACCTTGTTCTACGTCACCGCCGCGCAGTAGGGCGTCCGAGAGGTCGCCAAGTACTACGACCCCCGAGTCGGGCAGTCCTTCCCCTAGCCGGCGAACGGCTTCGTTGGCGGTCTCGCTGATCTCCTGCCGACCGAGACGTCCGTACACCGAGAGTGACAACGAGTCGAGGCGGTATGGGGTCATGAACCGCACCCATGCCTGCTCGTTGGTGTAGTCGGCGAAGTCGTACGCAACGCGTGCGTGCTCCAGGGCCCGCAAGGCGGCGGTGGGATTCTCCGCGTTCGCGGACTCCTCCGCCTGTCTTCCGTAGATCCAGGCTGCCGCTGCGGCGTTGCCGGGTCCTCGTACGTCCTGAGCGGCCTGTGCCAGCAGTTCCACAGCCCTGCGTGGTGTGGGCGCGCCGTAGCTGGCGTAGGCCAGTGCCAGGGCTCGAAGGGGTGGATGGCCCGCTGCCTCCGCGCACTCCGTCGTGACCTTGTAGTACGCGCCTGCTGCGCTGTAGTCGCCGAGATCCCAAGCGACCCACCCGGCTAGGGCGGCTGTCTCCCCAGCGGCCACGGTCAGCTCCCGCTGATAGCCGCCGGCCCAGGGCAGAGCGGCCGTGATCGCGTCCAGGTGAGATTCCACCGCTCCTTGGAGCTGTCGGGCCGTGAGGTTGTGCTCGCTGATGTGCAGCGCGGCAGCCCGGTCGGTCAAGGCGCTCGCCGCGTCCGCATCCACCCTTCGCCCCTTCCCCAGGGCGTGCGCGAGTCGGCTCCACGGTTCGGCGGCGGCCACCGCCCCGATCTCGAGCACAGTGCGACGCTTCATGTCGTCGTGGTCCTCCTCCCCACGGCGGCTCCGCTGCCTCCGCCGGGCTCGGGCGATGGACGCTTCCTGATGCAAGTACTCAGGAGAGACGCCGCAGGCCACTGCCATGTGCGTAAGCGTGTGGTTGGTCGGGATGCTCTTGCCGTGCTCGTAGCGGTTGATCTCCCGGCGGGTGACGGTGTCCCGGCCGGATGCCCTGTTGATCGCGTCAGCCTGTTGGTCCTGGGTGCGTCCGACCTTGTCACGGAGCTGGACCAGTAACTGAGCGAACGGATCTGCTGCCATGAGTGTGACCTCTGCGTGTGGGCGGGGCCTCATCATGACTCCAATTCCCCCTCCGTGTTTCCCCCTTGACAGAGTTTTCCCCCTCTAGTTCCCCCTGGTCCGTGGCTTGTCGAGGCGGTGCGATGGAGCCATGACCACGATCCGCACGGTGGTGAGAGGCACTGCTTCCACGACCGCCCTTCGTCAGAACGTCACCCTCACGGGTGCCTGGCCGCCCCTGGCCGGTGGGAGCGTGGATCTCCGCCATCTTGCTCAGGGCGAGGACTGGATGGACCGCGAGTACGCCTTCCGCGCGAGGCTCGGGGTAGCTGGGGAGCGCGTGCCGAGCGGCAGGCGGCTCCTCCAGCTGCGCCGACGCCTGAACCAGCCCGGCCTGACCCGGGAGGGGAGTGCCCGCCCCTCCCGCAAGGTCGTTCTCTACGCCCGAACCTTCCACGGTGAAGACGTGGCGCCGATCTTCGACCGCCTCAAGGCGGAGGCCGACCGGCACGGCTGGAGTGCCGACCGGATGATCCACGACCAGGCGCAGTTCGGCCATGGCGCGCACGCCGTGCCGGAGCACTGGCCCGGTTGGAGGGACGTGCGCCAGCTGATCAGCACCGGCCTGGCCGATGGGGTCCTTGTTCCAGACCGCACCCACATCAGCAGCAACGACGCGGCGTACACCGGTGAGCTGGAGTTCGTTGCCGAATGCCTCGGGTTCACCGCGCTCCTGGTCCCCGAAGCAGAGCCGTGAAGGAGGCCTCTCCGATGGCTCGACGCCCGAGGAATCGGCTGGCGGCAGATTGCCGCACAGGTCCTTCTCGTGATCGTCGTTGGCACCGCCATCCCTCTCCTGCTGCTTAGTGCCAGAACCCCTTGAGAGGATTCTCGTGACCCCGCTCGACAGGCGCGCCCCGGGACAGACCCTGGCCGCGATCATTCCCCCGGCCGCCGAACCCTTGCCCGTGAACCTGTTCGGGGCGGGGCTCGGCGACACCTTCGACCGCCGCTTCGACCCGGCCCGCCTCCACCGGCTCGGACTCCGCCCCGCTGTCGGCGAGGCGCAGGAGCGGGAGGCCACGTCGTGAACGTCCTTCGCCAGCACCGCTCTGCCGCCTTCTGGGACGACATGTACGCGGTCCCCAACACCCACTTTGCGCCGGTCCCGCGCGCCGAGGTGGGTGCGTTCCAGGATCGCGTCGCCGCTGGTGCGGGGCAGGAAGCGGTGGACATCGGCACCGGCTTGGGGGAGTGGGCCTGCCGGATGTCCAGGCTCGGCCTGTCTGTCACCGGCTACGACTACTCCCCGGTCGCGATCGAGCGGGCCCGCCAGCTCCACCACAACCACGGCCCCCTCGCCTTCGAGGTCCATGACTTCGACGCCGACGCGATCCCCAGCCGCCTCCGGCCCGAGTCCGTGGACATCGTGTCGTGCCGGCACGTCCTGCAGTTCCTGGAGACGCCGCGGTTCATCGCGGACGTCCGCCGGTGGCTGCGCAAGGACGGCGTACTGCACATCACCACGACGGTCGTCGAGAAGATGCGCGACGGAGGGCCCGTCGGACTCCACGAGGAGCAGGTCCGCGAGCTCGCACGGGGCTGGAGTGAGTGCGACCGGTACGACGTCGACCCCCGCGGCGAAATCACCGCCGTGGTCCTCCGCGGCCCCTACAGCTGATCCTGCCCCGCTTCCGGGCGCCGTGGGGCTGTGACCCAGAAGGCGCCCACGTATCTGAGCCCCCCTCCGCTGCAGCACTCCCTGTGGCCCCGAACCCCTCCCGCGCCGGCCCGAGCCGACCCCCGTGGCAGAGCCGGCGCGGGAGGCACGCCTGATGAGGACGAGCATGTGCACGCATGAGCCCCCCTGCCCCGCAGCTGATTCCGCCGATCACGAGGCCGCCCGCCTGCTGGCGCACCGCCCGGAACAGGGGTGGAGCCTCCTGTGTAACGGCGTCTTGATCTTCGAGGACACCGGCGAGCTGCTGCCGAGCGGGAAGGTCGTGGACCCGCACCGCCCCGCCGTAAAGGTCCTGGCATGAGACGCACAACCGCGGCCGACCCGTTCGACTGGCCGGTCCCCCGCAAGCAGGTCGGGGAGTCCGAGCGGGCCCAGGTCGCCGACGAACTGCGGAAGCGGTACGACGCCGGCGCCTCGATTCGGGATCTCGTACGTGCGTCGGGACGCTCGTACGGCTTCGTCCGAGGCCTCTTGGTCCACGCCGGGGTGACCCTCCGGCCGCCTAAGGGCGGCCACAGCAAGCCGTAGCCCCGACTATCCAGACTCCGTCCCGGCCTGCTGCCGGACCGGCATACCGCGGCCACCACGAGGCGGAGCCCGGGGCGGGCACCAGCTCCCGAGCTCTCAGGCCAAGCCACCCTCACCGCCCGGTCGGGCGGGGCAGGGAAGAGCAACCTGGAACTCGGCGTGATCAACTTTGAATCCTGGCAGGAAGAATGACTATTCACGAATTACTGGATATATCAGGCATAGGTGCGGCTCGCGACGATGACGGCGGCACGGCGGCACCGAGCCCCGACGACCCGGAGAGGAAGGTCAGAAGGAACGAGGAACCATACGTCCAGCGCCGAGCCCTCCTACTGCACCTTCTGCGCAACCACCTGGCGAAGTACGGCGTGGGCACTTCCCTGCCGGGCGCCGGCGCGCTGGCGGATGAGATTGGCCAGCAGCAGCGTGACGTGGCAGCGGCGATGGTGCAGCTGGATCAGCTTGGCGAGGTGGTCTACAACAGGAGCGGTCTTCGCCGCTTGGGCCCGCAGGAGCACCACCCCGACGACGTTGCCCTCGACCGGGTTGTCCGTTCCGGCATACAGAGCGGCGCGTACCGGCCCGGCACACCACTGCCCACCGCGATCCTCGCCGCTCGACACGGCCTGACCTTGGAGAAGGTGCCCCGCGCCCTCCGCATGCTCATCAGGGATCGGCTCGTGGCTTGCTGGGACGGTCCCGTCGGCCGCGGCTACTACGTCCTGCCGACGCAAGGTGCTGAGAAGGGCGCGCGCGCCGCGAGGGCTCCGGCGCTGAATCCGTAGGTTCAGTTCCCCCGGGGGCGTTGCCCAGCGAGCATGTGCTTCGCCCCGCCCCCTTGCACCACCTGTACGACCAACACGGCGATCTGGAACATGTGGAAGCACGGCGGAGTCAGGAGGAGGCGGTCTCGATGGACACGCCGGCGGAATCGGCGCTCAAGCGGGCGCGGTTGGAGAAGAACCTCACGCTGGAGGAGGCGGTCGCCCTGCTGAACGCCCTCACGGGTGGGACGAGCGACACCAGTCAGCTCAGCGCGTGGGAATCGGGGCGGCGACGTACGGGGCTGCGGAACCGGCGCGGCCTGTGCGACCTGTACGACAAGCCGGGCGACGTGCTGTTCGCTCACCAGGACGGACAGCACGGTGTCGCTCAGGCCCTGCATCAGGCGCAAGGGACGCTCGTGACCCGGTGGGCCGACCTGGTGGAGGCTATGACCTCGGTGGTGACCGGCGCGCGTGAGCACCTGGTGGTGACGGGCAGCCGGAGCCGTGAGAAGGCGTACCTGGGCGTGATCGAGACGGCCGTTGCGCAGAATCCGGACCTGGTGCACACCCGCGTGCTCTACGGGCCGCCGCGGCACCCGGAGCTGTCCGAACACCTGGTACGGCTCATGGAGCTGAGGAACCCGGACGAGCGCCGCAACGGGGTCCGGACCCTGAGCATCGGATATGTCGACCGCGGGGAGACGCTGGAGCGGTTCTTCGTGGCCTCGGAGAAGCAGGCCGTAGTGCCGCTGCCGTCCCTGCACAGTGCAGATGGCTTCGACTGCGGCATCGTCCTCGACGGCGAGGCCGCGGCCGGTCTTGTCCATCACGGTCGAGAAGCGTGCGCGGCGGCGCGGTTGCTGGGCACGATACGGGACGTACGGGAACTGCCCGTGCGGCGCAGATAGGGAAGTTGGGGTGGGAAGGGCATGGCCAATGGCCCTTGGGAGGCCGGGCGGGACGAGACGATGCGGTCGGTGGTGAGGCTCGCGCAAGAGCTGATCCGCCAGCCGAGCCGTGGCGGGACCGACGACTACGGTCCCGTCCTCAACGTCCTGGAGGAGTGGCTGACGGCCTACACGGTGCCGCACCGGCGCCTCCACGACAGCGGTGGCGCCCTGGTCGGCCTCCTCGCGGAGGTCGCCGGCGACCGGCCGGGCCCGTGGTGGACGCTTGATGCCTGCGTGGACACCGCCCCGTACGGGGATCTGACCCGTTGGTCCTTCGACCCCAGCTCCGGCCAGGTCCGGGACGGGTGGCTCCTGGGCAGGGGCGCCGCCGACTCCAAGCTCGCCGCCGCGATGTACTGCCACATCGCCGCCGACCTCGCCGCCCGGCCGCACAACTTCGCGGGCGGCCTCGCCGTGCTCCTGGACGTTGACGAGCACACCGGCAACTTCGGCGGGGCCCGCGCCTACCTCGCCGACCCCTACGCCGCCCGGCCAGCCGGGGTGATCATCGGGTACCCCGGCATGGACGAGGTCGTCGTCGGGGGCCGCGGCCTGTGGCGTGCCGCGATCTCCGTGCACGCGCCGTCCGGGCATTCCGGTTCCAGCCGCACCGTCACTGGCGCCATCACCCGCGCCTCGCGCCTGGTGAGCCTGCTGGACGCCGCCGAGCTGCCGGGCCCTGACGATGCCTCCGGATTCCCGCTCGGGCCGAAGCTGACCGTCACCGCCTTCCACGGCGGCGAGGGCTTCTCCGTGACCCCCGACCGGGTGGACATCAACGTCGATGTCCGCACCACCCCCTCCTTCGACGCGTACAACGCCGAGACCCTGGTGCGTAAGGCCGTTGCCGAGCTCGACGCCGAGCTGCCCGCCCCCGTGCCGACGGGGGTGGCCGAGGTCGCGTCCTGGCCGGCGTTCCGGCTGGAGGAGGACGAGCAGCCAGCCGCCGCGCTGCTGTCCGTTGCCCGAGCGGCGGGGCTCGACGTCCGGGCGAAGACCGCAGGGCCGTCGAACATCGGGAACCTCCTCGCCGGCCACGGCATCCCCGCCACGGCCGGGTTCGGCGTTCCCTACGAGGGCCTGCACGGCATCGACGAGCGTGCGTCGCTGGCCGAGCTCCCGGACATCTACGGCATCCACCAGCGGGCCGTGGCGGGTCTGCTGAGCGCGCACTGACCGCTCCCTACATTTCCCCCAGGAAGTCACCAGTTCCTGCTCTTCAGAGGTCGGCCCGCACCCGATGTCATGGACGTGCACCGTTTACGGAGACACCCCGACACCAGGGAGGCCGGCCATGGCCGAGCAGACCACCATCCCCGCCGTCGACTTCGAGGCCGAGGTCAACACCCACGACGTCGCCGAGCTCACCCTCGGCAACCACATGGGCCGCGCGTCCGACAAGGAGGACTACTTCGAGGGCTAACCGGCCCGACACCACCAGTCCGGGGGCTGTCGCACTGCGGCGGCCCCCGGGCTCATGTCCGGGTGCTACTGGGTCGCGCCACCCCCCTACTTTTCCCCCATGAAGTCACCAACTCCCGCTCTAAGCAAGGGAGTTCGAATCCGATGTCATAGATGTGCACCACCCGAGAAGGAACCATCGACACCAAGGAGGCCCGGCCATGGCCGAGCAGACCACCATCCCCGCCGTCGACTTCGAGGCCGAGGTCAACACCCACGACGTCGCCGAGCTCACCCTCGGGCGGCAGGTCTTCAACGACTCCGACAAGGACAACTACTTCGAGGGCTGACCGCCCGGTGCCACAGGAACCCGGGGGCTGTCGCACTGCGGCGGCCCCTGGGCCCGTTTCCGGATTCGAGCAGGAGGCAGAGAGGGATGGAAGAGCAGTGGCTTGCCGCCGGTCCGACGGCTGAGCGCAGTGGAGTCGGTATCGCCGGCCTTGACGGCGTCCGTACGGGACTCGGGACCCGCGTGCGCAGCGCGACCGAGGGCGGTGCCGCCGTCGCGGTCGTCGGTGACTGCCCGGTGAGCGAGAAGGAGCTGTACGGCGCGCTCGCGGCCGTCCGAGCGGGACGGTGGGAGGATCTGACGGGCTGGCCGGGCTCGTACTGGGTGATCGCCGGGAACGAGCGCGAGAGGTTCATCTGCGGGGACCTGGCCGGGCTCCGGCCCGTCTACTACACCGCCGACGTGACGTGGGCGACCGACCTTCGTCGTCTTGGGAAGCCGCTCGTGGCCGATCTGGCGCTCGCGGCCTCGCGGATCGTCGCAGGCAGCGACCACTGGCCCGGCCGCAGTCCGTACGAGGGGATCAGCCTGGTACCGGGCGGCTTCGGCCTGCTGCTCCCTGCCGGCCAGGGACCGCAGCTCGTCGACCTCACCGCGACCATTCCGGTCGAGGACCTGCAATCCGGGGCTGCCCGGTTCGGATCCGCCCTCGCTCAGGCCGTGCAGTACCGGGTGAGGGCCGCTGGCGGGACGGTGGGCGCGGACCTGTCGGGAGGTCTCGACTCCTCTGCGGCCGTCGTCCTCGCCTCACGGGTCGGCCGGGTGCACGCGGTCACCTACACCGACGGTTACACCAGCGCCGAGGACGCGTCCTTCGCCGCCCGGATCGCCGAGCACACCGACATCGAGCACACCATCGCGCACGGCGCCGACGAGGACCTGCCCTTCTCCTTCCCCGCCGGCCAGCCGACCGGCCTGGAGCCGGCCATGGGCGCAGCCCTGTACGAGATGGACCGCACCTACCTCGCCCCGGTGGCTGGCCTGCCCCTTCACCTGACCGGGCACGGCGGCGACGTCGTCCTGGATGCGACCTCCTCGGTCTGGGTGCGGCTTCTCCAGGAGGGCGAACGTCGCACCGCGCACCGCCAGATCGTCGCCTACGCCCGGATGCGGAACATGGCGCCGGGCCCGTTCTGGAAGGGCCTGCGGGAGACCGCTGCGCTCGGCCGGATCGGAGTCCTGGAGAGGGCCGTGGAGCAGTTGGAGAAGAACCGGCCCCAGCCCGCGGAGGGCATGGCGGGGTGGTCCTGGTGCCGCCTGGGCGCGGCTGCGTCCTGGCTGACCCCCGAGGGCCGCGCCCAGGCGGCCGTGCTGCTCCGGGAGGCTGCCGCCGACACCTCGCAGCCGGAACGAGCCGACGAGTTCGACCAGTGGTCCGCGCTCCGGTTCACCGGCGCTGCGGCGCGCAGCTGGGCCCCCTACGCCGACGCTCTCGGCATCCGCCCCGTCTACCCGTACCTTGACAACGCCGTGGTCCGCGCCGCGTTCGCCGTACCCCCGGCGGCTCGCCGCGGTCTCTACACTTTCAAGCCGCTGCTCTCGGCAGCCCTGCCCGACCTGCCCGACTGGCTGCTCGGGCGCCGCTCCAAGGGATCCTTCACCCCCCAGCGGATCGTGGCGTTCCAGCAGCACCGCCCCCGGCTTCGCGGCCTTCTCACCATGAGCCCTCTGACGACGACGGGCCTGTTCGACCCCGAGGCCGTGGCCGGCACGCTCGACCACCTCGCGCAGGGCCGGACTCCGACCGGATCCGCGGACATGCACCAGATGCTGACGGTCTCCTGGTGGCTCACCGGCGCCTGCGCCCCTGCGGAGGCATCATGCTGACCCCGGCCGGCCACATCCACCACGCCACCGACGAGCACGGGATCGTGCTCCTCGACATCCGAACCGCGAGGTGGTCGATGCTCAGCCCGGACGTCTCGCGGATCTGGCAGGCGATCGTCACCAACGGCACCACCGACGGCCTCGCCGACGAACTCGCGATCCCCACCGGCCGCGACCCCTACGCCGTACGCCTCGGCGTCGACAACCTCGTGAACCAGTGGCAGCGCGACGGGCTCCTCGTCGACGCCACCCACGCTCCGCGCCGAAGGTGGTGGAGGCGATGACCCAGATGGTTCCCGTCCCACTGGACACGCCCACCCTGCCCGAGCGGACCGTCGCCACGGTGGGGCTCGTTCTCTCCCTCGCGCTCAGCCGCCTGCCGCTGAGGCACCGCATCACCGCCGTACGGGCCCTGCGCCACCTGCCGGCCGCCCGCCGCGAGCAGGTCGCACGTCTCGACACTGCCGTACGACACATCACCCCCACATGGTGGCCGGGCCGAATCGCGTGCATGGAGATCAGCCTCGCCACCGTCCTCGCGACTGCCCTCACCGGACGGCGCGCCTCCTGGGCTCTCGGGGCCCGCCGCTTGCCCGACGCCGCGCACGCCTGGGTCGACACCGCCGAGGGACCCGTCGGACACGACGTCGGCGACGGCGCGGACCGGCCCTACACCCGCGTCCTGTCCGTGCCCTAAGGCCTGTCTGACAAATGATCATGTGGCCGGTTCGCGGAGCCAGAGGACCAGGGAGGCCAGGAAACCAGCTGAGCCACACCGGCCCCGTCTTCCTTCGCGGCGGACGGGGCCTTCCCATGTCCATAGTCCGGGAATCCGGGGGCCGATCTTCCCAATCCCTCCGGCCGACAGCATCCTGACCCGATGTCACCTTCGGGAGGGGAAGCATGGACATGGAAGACCCCCGGTCGTACTACATCGACCTGAGCGGGGAGGACGGCCCCAGCCCCGGCCTGGACAGGCTGCGGGACCTGGATCTGCAAGAGGCGGCGTTCCGAGCACGGGAACGGATTCGGGATGCCACGCGAGGCCGCCGCATGCCAGACCCCAAGGACACGAAGACCACCTTCGAGGCGGCCCTGCGCAGCATGGAGCTGAGTTCCGGTGGAGTGGAGCAGCCCGGAGACCAGCTGTATGCGTTGTGGTACGAGAACCCGGTGACCGCGTACATCAAGATCGGGCGCTCCTACGGCTTCTGGAAGACCCGGTTCCCGCGGTACGTCCACGCCGCGAAGCTACACAAAATGTGCCTGATGGACGCGTGGCTGTCACCCCCGGTGAAACCGCTCAAAGACGAAAAGGCCGCGGAGCCCTGGGAGGATCGGCTGAAGAAGAAGCTGGTGGAGTACGAAATCTCGCGGGATCACCAGGAGTACTTCCACGTCCTGTGGGATGACGTCTGGGACGCCCGGTTCCGGGAGGGCGCCTTCTGCACCAACGACAGGAACGAAGACACCGGCATCACGTTCAGCCGGGTGGTGAGTATCGCCAAGGCGCTGCGCGACGGCGACGTGGACGTGGTCTAGCGGAGCTTGGCGGCCTTCGTCGAGATTGCCCGCCTGAAGGTCTTAGGGCACGCATCAAACGGCTGTGGCCCGGGGGAGACACGCCTCCGTCCTTCCGGGCCACGGCTCCACGATTGGGTGAATCTCGCAACGCGAAGTTGACGGCCTGATTGTCTGACCGGCCTCGATGCGCGCATGCCGTCAACAATCACGTTGCCCCGCAGCACCACCACGCGCGTTCCTTGGCCCGTGAGTTCTACCGCAACCATCGCGCCGCCGGCCCCCGCCGTTGGCCAGCCCCCCGTCATGCGCATGGCCTCCGATCGATACCAGGACGCCAACGCGACCATGTCGACCTGGGCCATCGCCCGCCGCCTGCCGCAGACCCTCGGCGAGGCCGTCCGGCTGGGCTGGGCCACCGACCACCGTGCCGTCCTGACCCTGGCCGTCTGCCAGGCCGCCGGCGCGCTGCTCACCGCCGCCGCGCTCGCCGCGACCACCCGCGTGCTGGCCGGCCTGTTCACCGGCACGGACATTCTCGTTGGGCTCCAGGACCGCGCCGGAGCCCTGGCCGTCCTCTGTATCGCCCTGTGCGGCCGCTACGTCTTCGACGCCGCCGCCCGGGCCGCCGCTGCCCGCCTGGCCCCGAAGGTCGTCCGGGAAGCCGACCTCCGCGTCATCGCGGCCTCCACCACAGCCGAGCTCGCCGCGTACGAGGACCCCGACTTCGAGAACGCCCGCCAGGCCGCCGCCGACGGCGCCGACAAGACCCGCGACCTGATCCTCGACGCCCAGCTGCTCACCTCCGCGGCCGCCCAGATCTTCGCCGCCGCCGTCGTCGTCGCCGTTCTCCACCCCGCCGTCCTCGGCCTGCTCCTGCTCGCCGCCGCACCGTGCGCCTGGGGCGCCGTACGCGCCGCGCGGATCGAACACGACGCACACCACCGCAACCTCGGCGACTCCCGCCTGCGCAACGTCTTCCGCTCCTACACCACCGAGCACACCACCGCCGACGAAGTCCGCGCCGGCACCATGGCCGACTTCCTCACCAGCCAGTACCGCATCGTCTCCAGCCGCCTCGAAGACGAACAGCTCACCGCCATCCGCAAGGCCCTCACCGTCCGAGGCATCGGCGACGCCCTCACCGCCCTCGGAACGGCCGCGGCCTGGGCCGCGCTCGTCCTGCTGGTCTCCACCGGCCGCATCGAACTCGCCGCAGCCGGCGCCGCCGCGCTCGCTCTCCGCACCGCCTCCGCCGCGCTCAGCACCACCGTGCGCGCCGGGGCCGGACTCTTCCGCACCTCCCTCGCCGTCGGCGACTGGCACCGCTTCCTCGCCGTCGCCGGACCCTGGACGGCCCGCCGAGGCACTGCCCGCATCCCGGAGACCGGGCCCGAGGTGATCAGCGTCAACGACGCCGCCTTCACCTACCCCGGAACCGACCGGCCCGCACTCGACGGCATCAGCCTCGATCTCAAGCGCGGCGAAGTCATCGCGCTCATCGGCGAAAACGGCTCCGGCAAGACCACCCTGGCCAAGCTCCTCACAGGCCTGTACCTACCCACCAGCGGAACCGTCTCCTGGGACGGCATCGACCTCGCCGACGCCGACCCGGCCACCGTGTACCCCCACATCGGGCTCGTGCCTCAGGACTACACCCGCTGGCCCCTCGACGCCCGCGCCAACATCCACCTCGGCCAACCCCGGCCCGAAGGCGACCCCGCCATCCACGCCGCAGCCGAAGCATCCGGCGCCGACGCCGTCCTCGCCCAGCTCCCCAACGGCCTCGACACCTCCCTCGCCCGCTCCTGGTGGGGCGGACATGATCTCTCCGGCGGCCAGTGGCAGCGCCTCGCCATCGCCCGCGCCTTCCACCGCGACGCCCCCGTCCTCGTCATGGACGAACCCACGGCCGCCCTCGACGCCCGCGCCGAGCACCGCATCTTCACCCGCCTCAAGAACCTCGCCGCGGGCCGCGCCACCCTCTTCATCACCCACCGCCTCGCCAACGCCCGCCTCGCCGACCGCATCATCGTCCTCGAAGGCGGCCACATCATCGAGACCGGCACCTACGACGAGCTCGTACAGCGTGGTGGCAGCTCCACGTTCTACGAGATGCTTCAGTTGCAGGACGGCACGTGAACACAGCAACTACCCTGCCTGGGCTCACTCTGCCCGGCGAAGACATCACGCAGAGGTTGATCAGGGAAGCTCTGGTGCAGGCGGGCCCTCGCTGAGGCTCTGGCCGGCGTCGCCGTGAATGGAGGCGACGCCAGGCAGGGAAAGCACGGTGCTATTGCGAGCAGTTGCCGGAAGCAAGGAAGTCGTCAGCCCTGCTGTTGCCCCGGATCGCGACGACGGAGTAGCGCCGGTAGGGCCAGTTCTTGTCGGCGCGGGACATGTCGGCGATCACTTCGCACGCAACGGTGGAGGCGACTTGTTGGTAGCCGTCGGAGTAGGTGTCGGTCCACTCGTAGTGATCGGTCCATACGTACATGACGTTCTCCACCGGATCGAACCCCACCTGTGCGGCGTTGGTGGGTGCCGGTGTGCCGCCTCCCTGCATCCAGGAGGCATGGATGTTCTTCGCTGTACGGCCGGCTGCCCGGATCTCGTCCTCGCGGACGCTGGGGATCGTGGCGATGTCCAGGCCCGACTGATGCCCGTTCCAGTCCGAACCGCCAGTGCGGTCGCAGCCATCTTCGGCTTTGCCGAACGTCTGGATGTGGATGGTGGAGGAGTCAGCAGGGGTCATGAACTCCCGCCACATCACTGTGTACCGACCGTAGGCCCACGTGCGGTCAGTCTTGAGCCGCTCGGACAGTTCGGTGCAGGCGGCCATCTGGGCGCTGCGCGCGAAGTACTCCTTCTCCGCCTCGCTCCATGTCGGCTGCGGGTCGGAGGCGACGAACACGGTCTGCGCCTCGTGGTTGAACGTGACTGTGGCGTCTACGTCCGTCATGCCCTTCACCGCAAGAAGCGCGAGAGTCCGGTCCTTGATAGCTGTGCCCGCGCCCTGCTCCGCTGCGGCGGCAGCGCCGCGTGCCTTGTCGTATTCGGAGAACATCGGCTGCGTGTCATCGGTCCTGGTGTAGCCCGGATCAGGCGTCCTTGACCCTGCTCCGTTCTCGATGGTCGCCGGCGAACCGTCGGCACTGCTGCTGGGGCTGCTGGTGGAAGTGGGGGCGGCTGTAGAAGTGGCTGCGGCCGTGGGCGGGGTGGCGGTGCTGCCGCCGGGCAGGACCAGCAGACCGCCTGCCAACGCCCCGGTGACGGCTGCAGCTGCTCCGACCGCTACATACAGGCGCATGCGGGAACGGACCGGGTGCGCGTGCCAGATCGGGTCGTCCAGGGTGGGCATGTGCCACTCGGCGGCGATCAGGTCACCGACCATCGTCGCCGGAAGGTCTTGGCCGGGGATGATGACCTGTGTGGTCTGCGCGGCCAGGAGGCGCGAGGCGGCCTCGGCGACGGCCTCGGCGGTCATCCTCTCCTCGGGCTCCTTCGCAAGAGAGCCGGATATCAGGGCGAGGAGTTGTTCGGGTACACCGTCCAGGTCGGCGTCCGCCGACATGACGCGGAAGGCGACCACATCGGGGGCACCGGTCCCGAACGGCAGACGGCCTGTCGCCGCGTAGGCAACGAGGGCACCCCAGGCGAACATGTCACCCTCCGGACCGGCGGTGCCGGTGCGGTAGTGCTCGGGGCTGATCCAGCCCGGCGTGCCGGTCATCACCCCGGTACGGGTGACGCTGGTGCCGTCGGTGGCGTGCGCGATACCGAAGTCCAGAACACGGGGCCCGGAAGGGCTCAGGATGATGTTCTGCGGCTTCACATCGCGGTGGATGACTCCGACAGCGTGAATCGCGGCGAGAGCTTGCGCGGTACCGGCCGCGAACGCGTACAGGGAGCCACCCGTGAGAGGACCGTGTTCGGCGAGGTGCTGTCCAAGGGTGGGGCCGGGGGCGTAGGCGGTGGCAAGCCAGGGGGTGTCCGTTTCTGTGTCCGCGTCCAGGAGAGGGAGGAGACAGGGCCCATTGACGCGGGCTGAGAGGGCGACTTCCCGACGAAAGCGGGCACGGAACTCGGGGTCCTCGGCCTGCGCGCCGTGGACCATCTTGATGGCGACCCGCTGCCCGGCGGCGTTGAGTCCGGCGTGGACGGTGCCCATGCCGCCAGACCCAAGACGTCCGATGATCCGGTAAGGGCCTACCCGGTTCGGGTCACCGGGGCGGGCGGGCTGTACTCGTGACACGACGGAACCTTCTGCGTGGTTGGGTAGGTGGGGCTGGGCGGGCGCAGTTCGGATGCGCCCGCCCAGTTCTGTCTGGCGGCTGGATGGTACGCGCGGGCTGTCACGGTCCGACGAGCTGTCTCACACGGAGGTCGGTCGGCGTCGCCGTGGACGGACGGCGCAGCCTTGGGTGTGCGTCTAGCAGTTGGTGCGGAGCAGATTATCCCGATTGCAGAGGGCACACATGGCTGATGCCGACGTACGGGGTCCGTCCCCTGGTTGCGCCCGCAATCAAGTTGGGCGAAGGGCAGGGCTGGGGATTTTCAGCATTTCCAAGGAGCCCATCAGCGGCAAGATATCGAAAATGTGGCCGATTCTGGTCGGGTGCGTGACCCTGCGTCCAGGGGAGGGTGGGTGCGCTGGGGGTGTCCGACTCTGCGGCTACGCTCGAACGCATGAGCGCCTCTACTGAAGGGCTGACTCTGGGGGCTGTCAGCGCGATCGTCGAGAAGAAGATTCTTACCAGCAAGATCAGGATCTACCGGCCTGGCGAACCGGTCTTCAACCCGGACACCGGCCAGTACGAGCCGGGTCCGCCGATCACCGTCTACGAAGGACCGGGAGCTGTCTTTCCCGCGGGCGGACCGGCCGTCGTCCTGCACCTCGCGGGACAGGCATACGTGGACGACACCCCCTCCCGCTATCGACTGCTGACGCCGCTGGCGGCCCCCGTGGCTTCGCGTGAGGACACCGTGACCGTCGTGGAGGCCGATGATGGAGCCGCGATCGGCCGGACTTGGCGGGTCCTCGACCTTGGGGACACCTCCACGCTGAGCGTCGTCCGCACCACGTGGGTGGATCAGAACACCCAGGCGACGGGGGTGTGAGGTGAGTACGGCGATCGACCCGGCGGAGGTTCGAAGAGAGCTGGAAGCGAAGCTCCTCCTCGACCGGGTGCGGGTGGTCCGTCCTACCGGTACCCCGGTCCTGGACCCGGAGACGGGCCTGCTCGGAGAGGTGCCGGCCGACGTGGTCTACGAGGGGCCCGGCGCGGTGCTCTCGGGGCACGGTCAGGTGACGGCGGAGGGCATCGTCGGCAGGCAGTGGCTCGACGACACTGTCTCCTGGTACCGCTTGCTGACGCCGCTCAGCGCGCCTGTGCCCGCCCGGTACGACCGAGTCGAGGTGGTCATCGCGCATTCCGGCGACGCGGCAACTGGTGGGCGGGTGTGGCAAGTTCTGGATCCTTCGGAGGCGTCCACCGTGGAGCTGGTGCGGGTCACCCGGCTCGACGAGATCACGCCGCCTTCCTGAGCGAGTCGGGGTGTTCGTGATCCGACCTAGGCTCGATGTATGGAGATCACGGACACCCCACCCGCAGACGTACGGCAGGTCAAGGTCACGGCGGTCGGCGGGAACGCCTCGTTGCACGTAGACGGGACCGACTGCACGGACTTCGTCTCCGGCTACACGATCCACCACCGCTCCGGAGAACCGGCCGAGCTCGTCATCCAGCTCGCGCAGGGACGGGTCGCCCCGATCTTCGAAGGCCACGCCAGGGTCTTCGTCGGCGTCCCGTACGAGCCGGGTCCGGCAGCTGCCCGCTTCCTGTCGGCTATCGACGCGGGGCTGCTGGAGAAGGCGGCGCTTGCCCGGCCGGATCTCGGCGGCCCGCACGGCTTCACCGCAGCCGTCCTCGCGCAGCTTCAGCAGTGGGCGAACGGCGAGATCGACCCGGCGCCGAAGGAGACTGATGGCTTCCTCTCGTAACCCGCGTGCGGGAGCGGACACGAACGCCCCCCAGGTCGCAGCGCAGTTGACCGCCCGCGCGGCAGCCGCCCTTCCTGCCGTAAGTACCGTCGTCCAGCACTACGCGATGCTGCTGGAGACCAGGATCAAGGCCCACGCCAGCGGCCGGCCAGGGCCGAACGCCCCGACCGGCGACTACAGGCGCTCCTGGACGCACGAGTTCAGCGCCACCGGCCTGACGGCCGAGGCCGTCGTCGGCACCAACAAGCCGCAGGCGCGGCGCCTGGAGTACGGGTACGTCGGCCCGGACAGCCTCGGCAGGATCTTCAACCAGCCCCCCTACCCCCACATGGGGCCGGCCGTCGAAGACATCCGTCCGGCGTTCCTCGCCGCAGTCGGAGCGGCGGTGGGGGACTGATGCCCGTATCCGGACGCCTTCTCAGCCTCGCGGTCCAAACAATGCTCGCCGGTGCCACGGGGCGGTCCTGCGGGTACGGGGCGGCGCCCACCGCCAGCAGTCTCCCGACCGGCGCGGCCACGCCGTACAGCGTGCTCTACCCGATCGGCTCGACCAGCGACGGGCCCCCCTTCGGGGACGCGAGCGCGGACGCCAGGATGCTCTACCAGGTCACCTCGGTCGCCACGACGGCCGAGCAGGCGGAGTGGATGGCCGACAAAGTCCGCGCCGCCGTAATGGCCCGTACAGGAAACGGCCACACCTACCCCATCGCCGCCAGCGGGTACGCGGTCATGTCCCGTGAGCTGGACAAGGAGGAAGGCGTGGCTGTCGCGAGCGGCGTATACAGTTACATCCAGCGGTTCGCGCTTGAGGTCACCACCCTCGCCTGGCCGCCGCACCTCACCGCGGAGGCCCATCGCGGACGCCCGACCACCGGTACGGGCCGACTCCCAGCTTGATCTGTTGGGGACGGGCCTGCCGCATTCCCGGGCTATGGTCCCCGGAGAGTGAGAGTCGCGTGGCCACCACGCAGCAGCGATTCATGCGCCGAGGCACCACCCTCTTCTTCTTCCTGAAGGAGATCGCCTCCGACGAGAACATCCCCAGCCGCGCCGAGTTCGAGCCGACCAATGCCACCAACCTGTCGGACACCATCTCCGACGTCGAAGGGTGGTCGCTGGAGAACACGCCCATCGATACCCCGGACATGGGCAGCACCTTCGCCACCACGATCCCCGGGGAGGACAAGGCCGACAACTCCAGCATCACCTTCTACGAGGACAAGGTCCGCGACACCATCGAGACCCTGCTCTCCAAGGGGGTCACGGGGTACATCGCGATCATGCGCAAGGGCGACGTGCCCCTGTCGAAGTCGCTCGACGTCTTCCCCATCCGGGTCGGCAGCCGCAGCCCGTCCTACTCGACCGCGTCCGAACCCGCGAAGTTCAAGGTCACGTTCGGCATCACCGAGGAGCCGACGCTCGACGCCGCGGTGCCGGCGAAGACCGTCTGAGAGGGGTGCCGCATGTCCACCACGATGAATCCCGCACCGCCGGCCGCTGCCGTCGCACGCGATCCGCACTGGTCCGCCAAGATGGCCCGGCTGAAGGCCCGGAAGCTCCCGGAGCGAAGCCTGCGGCTGTGCGACGACGACGAGGCGAAGCAGAACGCCACCAACGCTGCCCTCGCGCTGGCGAAGGCCCGCACGGCTGCCCGCGCCGAGTCCATCGAGCAGGGAGTCGCAGAGGCCGACCGCGAGGAGTGGGTAGCCGCCTACCCGGATGTGGTCGCCGCACAGCTCCAGCTCGACGAGGTCGAACGGGCGCTGGAGGACGTGACGGACGTTCTGACCTTCCGGGCCCTCCCGCGGCCCGCATGGGAGCAGCTTCTGCGTGACCACCCGCCGACCGAGGCCCAGGCCGACCAGGGCATGGAGTACAACGTCGAGACGTACCCTGCCGCCCTCGTCGCCGCATGCCACATCGAGCGCGACGAGACGGGCGCCGAGGTCCCGGGGATGAGCGAGCAGGAGGCACAGGAACTCCTCGACGTCTGGCCGGACTCGGAGGCGAAGGCGCTGTTCACCACTGCCCTCCTGGTCAACCAGACGCTCAGGGCCGACCTGGGAAAAGGCTGATCTCCGACCCGGCGTTCCGCGCGGAGATGGAGGTCTGCGCCTCGTACGGCATCCCGCACAGTCAGTTCACCGGTGCGGGGGACGGGAGGTGGTCGGCCCTCGACCGCGCGAAAGCTGTCGCCTACCTCGCCTATTCGCGGACGGTGTGCGACTCGTGCGGGACCAGACCGGAGGAGTGGGACGAGCAGGCGGGTGGCGACCGCTTCGCGTACGTCACAGAGACACACCGGTGCGTCGGCTGCGAGCTGATCGCCATGGAGCAGGAACAGGTCCCGGAGGGTCCGGAGGGGCGTGGGGTGAAGGTCGGGCTTCGGCCCAGGAAGAAGTAGCCAGTGGCCGGGGCCTACACCCTCTACGTCCACGTCCAGGCCGGTGTCACCGGTCTGGTCGGCGGCCTGCGGACGGCGGCAGGCCAGGTCACCGCCTTCGGTAGCCAGGTACGCCGCCTCGACAGAGACCTGAACCAGCTCGGGGGCAGGTCGGAGCAGACCCGCCGGACCATGGCCGCAGGCTTCGCCGTGATGGGTGTCGCGCTCGGCGGCGCCTTCGTCATGGGAGTGCGGGGCGCCATCGAGCTGGAGAAGCAGATGGCGAACGTCATGACGATCTCCAAGGAGATCAACAACACCAACATCAGCAACTTCACGGACCAGATCGTCGAGCTGAGCACGCAGCTCCCGCAGTCGGCCTCCCAGCTCGCCGAGGGTCTGTACCAGGTCGTGAGCACCGGCTTCGACGGTGCGGACGCGATGACGATCCTCCGGGTGGCCGCACGAGGTGCGACCGCCGGCCTGACGACGACGGAGACCTCCGCGCGCGCTCTGCTCGGCGTCTTGAAGGCGTACGGGATGGACGCCTCCCAGGCCGCCGACGTCATGGACGTCATGTTCCAGACCGTCAACTACGGCGTGGTCTCCTTCGACGAGCTCGCGCAGCAGCTCGGTGACGTGGTGCCCATGGCGGCAGCCGCCGGCGTGGAGTTCGACGACATCAGCTCCGCTCTCGCCGCCGTCACCCTCACTGGCATCCCCGCGGCCGAAGCCGTTACGGCGCTTAACATGCTGATGACGCGCATGATGAAGCCGGGCCGCGAACTGGTCGACATGATCAAGGGCTTCGGCTACGAGTCGGCTGCGGCTGCTCTTGAGCAGGACGGCCTGTACGTCGTCATGGAGAAGGTCCGCAACGCCACCGGCGGTTCTGCGGATCAACTCGTTCCGCTGCTGAAGGACATTCGCGCGGTCCGCGCCGCGCTCGCCCTGTCGGCGGCCGAGGGCAAGAACTACCAGGACACCTACGCGGGCATCAGCGTCGAGGTCGAACGGGCCGGGGCGACCCAGAGGGCGTACGCGATCCAGCTCGACACCACCGCCGGCCAGTGGGCGCAGTTCCAGAACCAGGCCCAGGCCCTCGGTATCGACATGGCGCGCGTTCTCCTGCCCGCGCTGGAGAGTGTGGGCGAGGTCCTGAACATCGTGGCCGGGGCTATCAACGATCTGCCCGGCCCTGCGAAGTCACTGATGGGCGTCGTCCTCGCCCTCTCGGCGGCGGCGCTGCTGGCGAAGGCGGCGTTCCTCCGCTTCGGGAACCAGCTCACCATCTTCCGCACCGAGCTTGCCACGGCGCGAGCCGGTGGCTCGGCTCTGCCCGCAGTCCTCAGTGGCGCCGGGATCGCGGTCGCCGGTCTCACCGCTCTGATGGCGATCGGAGTCGGCGTGTACGCCGCCTACTCCGCCAGCAAGCAGAAGGCCAAGGCTGCGACCGAGGAGCTCGTGGATGCACTGCGTCGAGAGCGCGAAGAGGGCGAGCAGGGGGCGGGCCTGCGCACCCTCACCGAACAACTCACCAACAGCGACGACGTCAAGAAGCTCAAGGACGCCCAGATCGACGTAGCGACCGCCATCGACGCGATCACGTCTGGAGGCGCGAAGCTCAAAAAGCTCAAGGATGAGCTGGACACTCAGAAGGGGCTGACCTGGGACAGGGGCTCATACGCGGCCGACCCCGAGTGGGATGCCGCCAAGGAGGTTCTGGACCGGCAGCACGAGGTCTGGTCGAACGCGGTCAAGAAGGAGAACGAGCTCGCCGCGTCCATGGCGATCGTCAACAACAAGATCAAGGCCAACCGGCTGGAGCTGCTCGGCGCCTGGGAACTCACCCAGTCGCTTCCGACCGACAAGAACGGCAGTCCCAAGTTCACCGAGCAGATGGAGGCGATGGGCAAGGCCCTCGGCTCGATCGTCGACCCGGCGAAGGCGTGGAAGAACGCGCAGGACAAGGTGGCCGAGGCGAACAAGAAGGCGGGCCTGTCAGCTGACGCGTCCAAGGCTTCCCTCGCGGACTACGTGGAGGAGCTGAACAAGCAGCTCAAGGCGCAGCGAGAGTTCCAGAAGAACCTGGGTGAGCTGGCCGCGAATGGCCGTCTCGACCTGGCCGATCACTTCGCCGCCCTCGGGCCCGAGTCGGCGCCCCTGCTGGACGAGCTCGTCGGACAGCTCAAGAAGGGCAAGGGTGAGGTCGCCGACGAGCTGGAGAAGATCATCCAGGAGTCCTCTGCACGGGCGACGCCGGCGTTTCGCGCCGGTCTGGAGCAGCTGCCCGCGATCTCCGCCAAGTACGGCAGGAAGGTCGCCGAAGCGTGGGCCGACGCTTCGGCCACCAACGATCCCGGCAAGTTTGCGAAGGTCATGCAGGACATGGTCGTCGCTGACATGGGGAAGGCCGCTAAGAAGCTGCCCAAGGCCGCTGCCGCCCAGATGGAACAGGGCATGAGCGTACTGGCGGACGTGTCCGAGAAGTTCGGCAAGGAGGCGTCCACCTCGCTGGCTCAGTCGTTCCTCCAGGGCGACATCGAGAACATCCGCGCTCAGCTCGGCTACCTGTACGGCGCGGACATGCCCATTGACGCGCCAGACCTCTCGGGCGTCGTGGCGGCCTTCCGTACGGTCGGAGGCCAGTCGAACTCCGAGTGGCTCGGCATGCTCAGCCTCATTGTGTCCGTGTCCCAGACGAAGGGATCCGAAGCGGCGAGCGCCCTGACCACGGCGCTGCTCTCGGGCGACATGGCGGCGGTGCAAGCACAGCTCGACGAGATCGGCGCGTCGGTCGGCCGGATCCCCGGGCAGAAGACGATCACCGTGAGCGTGAACAAGCCGGCCGCGGTCACCATCCCGTTCTTCGCGAAGATCCAGGCCAGCCCATGGGACAAGGACGGCAACGGCGTCCCCGACGGCATCCAGGCGCCTGTGAAGCAGGCCAACGGCGGACTGCTCGACTTCTACGCGGACGGGGGCGTGCGCACCCCGCGCGAGGACCACACCGCGCAGATCGCGCCGGCGGGCGCGTGGCGTGTGTGGGCGGAGCCGGAGACGCAGGGTGAGGCATACATCCCCCTGGCGGGGGCGAAGAGGGGCCGCTCCAAGCACATCCTGGAGGAGGTCGCCCGCCGCTTCGGCGGCGAGGTCACCTATCACGCCGACGGCGGGGTCACCGGCTTCAACTACCAGGCTCCGACGCTCTACACCCTGAGCGGCATCGCCGGCGACTCCATGAACAAGAAGGGCAAGTTCAGCCTCAGCCTGTTCGCCGAGAAGCTGGACGCCTCCGTCGCCACCGCCAAACGGTGGCGCAAGGACCTGGAGACGGTGGCTCGCCGCGCCGGCCAGGATGTAGCCGACGCTCTCGCGGAGATGGGCGTCGAGGGGATCGCGCTCACGCGCAAGATGGCGACGGGCAGCTCGCGCTACGTACGGGCGATGGCCCGTGACCTGGAGGCCCTGGCCGCGGCATCGCGAGCGAGCCTCGGAGAGTGGACCAGCCAGCTCGGCCAGGCGGCGAAGGACCAGGCCGCCTTCGAGCGGAACCTGTCGAAGCTGGAGGCGCGCGGGTATGGGGCGCTCGCGAAGCGGCTTCGGGAGCAGGGCGACCAGGACGCGGCTGACCTCGCCGCGCAGGCCGTGAAGGATCCGAAGAAGGCCAAGGCGGCGAACGACGCTGCCGCCCGCATGAACGCTGCCCTCGTCGCGAGCCTCCAGCAGTGGACGAGTCAGCTCGGTCAGGCAGCGAACGACCGGATCGCCTTCGAGCGGAACCTGTCGAAGCTGGAGGCGCGCGGGTATGGGGCGCTCGCGAAGCGGCTTCGGGAGCAGGGCGACCAGGACGCGGCCGACCTCGCCGCGCAGGCCGTGAAGGACTCGAAGAAGGCTCAGGCGGCGAACAACGCTGCCGCTCGTATGGCCTCGGCTCTCATCACCAGCCTCGGGCAGTGGACTGACCAGCTCCGGCAGACGGTGAGGGACCAGACCAACTTTGAGCAGAACCTCGCGAAGCTCGCGGCCTCGGGCTACACCGACCTGGCCAAGCAGCTCGCCGAACAGGGCGACCAGGAGGCAGCCGACCTTGCCGCGCAGGCGGCGAAGGATCCGAAGAAGGCCAAGGCGGCGAACGACGCTGCCCGCACAGCTGGCAAGGCGCTACCGGAGGACGACCTGCCGGACCTGGTGGCGATCATCGGCGCGATCAAGAGCAAGAAGACCGGCCTGCACGCGGTGGCCGACGCCACCGGGCTCAGCGAAGACCGCATCATCGAGATCGCCAACCTCGCCCTCGCCCGCCTCAAGAGCGCGCTGGGGGCAAAGGGCGCGAAGTTCTTCGATGACCTGAGCCGTGCCAACCGGGGGCTGTCGTACGCCAGCGGGGGCATCCTCACGCCCGGCCTGTACGCGACGTCAGGGGGACTGATCAAGTTCGCCGAGCCCGAGACGGGCGGCGAGGCTTTCATCCCGCTCGGAGCGGCGAAGCGCGGCAGCGCGCTCGCCGTCCTCCACGACGTCGCCACACGGTTCGGGATGCGCCTGTCCAGCGCCGACGCAGTACCGGCCACGACGAAGCTCGTCGACGCCCGGCCGCCGGCCGCCATCAAAGTCACCATCGTCCAGCAGCAGCCGAGGGCCTTGGTGGAGTCCATGCCGATCACCGTCCATGGGCGGGACACCTCTCCGCAGGAGCTGTCCGGGGAGATCATGCGGCGGTTGCGGAACGCGCAGCGCGGAGGGCGGATCTGATGGCCGTCCTCACCGACTGGCAGATCGACTTTGCTGGCGTCCTCATCGGTCGTGGCACCTCCGTGTCCGTGTCCGACATCGAAGGTCTCGGTGCTGCCGAGCTGCGCACCCAGGACGTGCTGAACCCTTCCGACGACGGCGCCTTCCCCGGGGTGGACCTGTACGCGCCGCGCACGGTGCGGATCGAGGCCGGCATCCGAACCCCAGGCGACCCGGCCGCCGCCCTGGACAAGCTGGCCGAGATCGAAGCCGCCGCTGCCAACGCGAAGATCCGACGCACCGCCGGCGCCCTCGCACAGCTGCGACTGCGCTGGCCCGGCCGCGACACCAAGGTCCTCTTCGGCCGTATCCGGCGTGCCGAAGCGGTCTCCACCGCCCAGGCCATCCACGGGTGGATACCGCTGGACCTCGAGTTCACCGCCCTCGACCCGCGGTTGCACGGCGACTCGGTGTCCAGCATCACCCTGCCCCTGGACATCAGCCACAGCAGCGGGGGGTTCAAGGCCCCTCTCGTGGCCCCCATCACGACCGGTATCGCCACCCCGGAGACCAGGCCCGGGTGGGTCATAAACGAGGGAAGTGTGGGCGCGTGGCCGTCCATCAGGATCGCCGGCCCCGTGACCAACCCCCGCGTCCTGCACGTGGAGAGCGGTCGCGTCCTGGAGCTCGGCATCACCCTCGGCGTCGGCGAGCGCATCGACATCGACACCCGTCCGGGGACCCGTTGGGTTCTGCGGAACGGATCGGGGAACGCCGCGTCGGCCCTCTCCAACGTGTCGCGCCTGGATCTCTTCCAGATCCCACCCGGCCGCAGCGAGATCCGCTGGACGGCGACCGACTACACCAACACCACCCGGCTGACCGTGTCATGGCGGTCGGCCTGGACCGCCCTGTAAGGAGAACCCGCTGTGCCACTGATTCAGCCGCCCATGCTCACCCACGGCGGAACGCACCCTGCCCGCGCGATGCGGATGATGATCAGGGACCTTGCCCGCGGTTCCCAGGGCGTCACCGAGGCCAACGACCTTAAGGTCAGGCAGCTCTCGACGCCGGGCTCCGCCGTACGTGTCGGGGACGGTTCGTCCATCATCCGTGGCGCGTCGTGGGGCCAGGGCGCCTACACCCAGTACAACGTGGGCGACTCCATCGTCCCCATCGCGCCCACTGGCGCGTCGCCGCGCTCGGACCTGTTGGTGCACCGCGTTGAGGACCCGGAGTACGAGGGCAACCGTGATCCGGCCGCAGACGACATCGGGTACTTCCACGTCGTCCCCAATGTCGGGTCGATCGCGACGGCGGTACCGGCCGGGATGACCGCAATACCTCTGGCCCGAATCGACCTCCCGCCGAACACAGCGACCGTCACGGACGCCATGATCAAGGACCTGAGGCGCATCGCCAACCCGCGGCGAGAGCGACGCCTCTACACGGCGTTCCCGGGCAGTCCCCAGAAGCTGACCTACTCGGACAACCGGTACCACACGTGGCCGCCGGCAGCCCGCTGGACTATCCCGGTGCCCGACTGGGCCGTCACCCTCAAGGCGATCACGACCTTCGCCGGCCTCCGCATGGACACCGCCGACGTCTACGCGTCGATGCAGCAGGTCATCGGGTCGATCCAGGGACAGGACACGACCATCGACGACGACCAGGGTAAGAACGTGCGGCGGACAACGGTCATCCTCGCCGACAGCCTGGGAGTCTCGGCCGCCATGCGAGGCACGAACCAGGTCCTGTACGTGCAGACCTACATGTCAAAGTCGGAAACCGGCAACCTCACTGTGGACGGCGCCACTTCGCTCATCTGCGACGTGGAATTCAACGAGGGCGTCATCTGACGATGGCGTACCGCTTCCTCACCACACACGCCCTCACCGGCCAGACCTTGGCCTGGGACCTTCCGCTGTCGGACGTGGAGTTCGGGCCCGAGCTGTGCGGGCCGGGCTCCTTCACCGGCGTCATCGAACCCAGGCTGGCCAACCTCATGCGCTCCCAGGTGGACCCTGGGACGACAGCGATCTACGTCGAGCGAGACCGCACGCTGTTGTGGGGAGGGTTGATCTGGAGGGCCGAGCCCGAAGGCCAGAAGCTTCGCCTGGAGGCGAGCGGCTTCGGGTCCTACCTCACCAAACGGACCGACACGCACGGCAACTTGGCCGGCCGCGGCCCGTGGGTGCACGCCGACCCCTGCCGCGTCATCCGAGAGACCTGGGCGTACTGCCAGTCCCAGCCCGACGGGAACGTGCGCGTGGCGGTGGACGGGACGACGTCACGGGTCACGGTCGGCACCCCCTCCGACCCGTACTCCACCCCGTGGTGGGAGGCGCCACCGCTCGCCAAGGTCGTCGACGACATGGTGGCCGTCGCCGGCGGCCCGGAGTGGACCGAGGCGGTCTCCTGGTCAGGCAGCGCCCCGGCCCAGCGCATTCGAATCGGCTGGCCGCGCCTGGGGACGAGACGGCAGGACATTAGCTTCACCTCCGGCATCAACGTCTCCTCCACGGTGCCGGTGCAGTACGACGCCGACAGCTACGCCCAGGTGATCATCGGTCTCGGTGCCGGTGAGGGACGCTCCCGGCGTCGCGCCGTGGACGCGGCCCGGAACGGGCGGCTGCGCCTGGAGCACGTGCTTGAGCTCCCAGACGAGAAGTCCACGGACCGACTCGCCGCGCGTGCCCGCACCGAGCGCGTGAACCGGTCGGTCATCGGCGAGGTCACCGAGGTCGTGCTCCGGGACCACCCCGCGGCGCGCATCGGCTCCTTCCAGATCGGCGACGACGTCCGGGTGCGCCTGAACGACGAGTGGTCGCAGTACGACGGTTGGGCACGGATCACCGGCTGGCTCCTCAAGCCGCCGTCCGACGCCGGGCCGGAGCAGGTCACGGTGCAACTGGCGCGGGCCGACAGATACAGCTACGGAGCGTGAACATGAGCAACCCCATAGCCGCTCTCGCTGCCCGTCTCGCCACGGTTGAGCGGCGACTCGACAGCACGAGCCGGACGGCACAGCTCGCCTACTCCTCCATCGAGGATGGAGCGATCAGCGTCTTCGACGGAGAAGGGTCCTTGCGTGCCATCATCGGCCAGCAACCCGACGGCACGACCGGCCTGAACGTGACCAATGGACCGCCGCCTCCGCAGCCCGTCGCGCCCACGCTGGTGCCCTCGATCGGCGGCGTCACCGTGGGCTGGGACGGTCAGTTCCTCGAGGGAAGCACCACGCCCCTGGACTGGGCGCGGCTGGAGATCCACACCGCCGAGGTGGAGTTCACGCCCGACGCCTCCACCCTGCGCGCGACCATCGAGTCCCCGCAAGGCGGAACCTTCACAGTCCTGGCAGAAAGCCCCCAGTACGTGTGTCTCGTCGCGCGCAACACCTCCGGTAGCCCGTCGCTGCCCTCGCCCACGGCAGGGCCTCTCGGGCGTATGCCGGTCGTCGCCGAAGCCGTGCTCGACGGCATCGTGGGTGAGCTGGCCCTCGCGGACGCCGCAGTCAGCCGCGCCAAGATCGCGATCGGCGCCGTCGACGCCGATCGCCTGGCCATCGGAACCGGCAACCTCCTGCCGGACAGCAGCTTCGAGGGCGCGTACACCGAGAAGCTGATCGCCGACAGCCCCGACTGGTACCTGGCCAGCCCCGGAAACGACTCCGCTCGATGCCTGACAGCGGACGTCACCGCCGAGCAGCCGACGACCCGCGGTCAGCAACTCGCGGTCCTGCCCGCCTCCCCGGGCGACCGCTTCTTCCTGGCGGTGGACTACCAGACCAGCACAGACTGGTCCGGGCTTGCCGCGCGGCTCTCCCTGCGCTGGTCCGACACGAGCGGCGCCACGCTCGGGTCCGGTGCCATCGAACAAACAGCGGCGCCCGGCACGTCCTGGGCGCGTATGAGTGGGCAGGCCCAGGCCCCGGCCAACACGGTCCGCGCCGAGGTGTGGGTCGAAGCCGTCCAGGCGAGTCAGGGAAGCCTGTCGTTCGACAACGGAGAAGTCCGCACGGTCGTCACGGCCGGTATGGTCCTGGCGGGCTCCATAGGCACTCCCGAGCTGGCCGCAGACTCCATCACCGGCGAGAAGGTCGTGGCGCAGACCATTACCGGTCGGGAGGTGAAGTTCCGGACGCTCACCGGCGATCACATGGACGTCAACTCGGTCCGGGTCGCGCTTCTGACGGCGGGCGCCGTCACGGCCGACATGATCAAGGCCGATGCGCTGAACGGCAAGACCGTCACGGGCATCAGGGTCATCGGCGCGGAGATCAACGGCGCCACTCTGCGCACCGCCGACTCGGGCAGCCGTGTGGAGATCACCTCCGTTCCGGCCACCGACACGACGCCCGCGTCCGGACGGGTCCAGCTCCCCTCCGGTTCGGCGACGGAGGTGGAACCGGCGGCCATGTACTCGCTGTACGACGCCGCCAGCAACACGTCCACACTGAAGCTGCAGTCGGCCGTACTGCGCGAGCCGACCCCGACCGGCGACATGAGAGCCATGGCGTCCCTGCCGACGTGGCCGACCTCCGCGATCACCGTGTGGTCGGAACCTGACACCGCCTATCTCGAACTCAGCGCCACCAAAGCGATCATCGAAGCCCAGTCCGTTGCCATCGGTGACACAGTCCGGTCGCACCTGGTCGTCGAGGGCAACCAGATCAGCGCGGAGAGCAGGGGCGGCGCCGTGCCGGTGTACCTCGGCGGCATGCTCGCGGTCGATCCGGACGGATGGATCAGCCGGTACAACGAAGTCTGGAGAGAGCCGACGCTCGGATCCGGATGGGTCCAGTACGGGGGGACCTGGGACCGCGTCGCCTACAAGGTCTATCCCGACAAGACCGTGGGGCTGCGCGGGGTGCTCAAGCGGACCTCCAAGGACCCTGCTGGAGGAGGCGAGATCGTCACCGTGCTCCCCGCCGCGGCCCGGCCGAAAGTCACGTACACACAGCAGTTCCAGGTCCTCGTCTCGACCGGGGCCGCGACGTTCCTGAACCTCAACCCGGCGTCGGGGGCCGTCACCCTTACCAACGTCACCGCTGCTGCGGCCACAGCCCTGGCGACCGGGACGGCGCACCTGAACCTGAGCGGAATCCGCTACCCGCTGGACTGACGCCGGCCGTCGCGAGCCGGGGTACTTCGGGTTCCGCCGTATGATCGGGACGTGGCGCGGGGCCACCGATCGCAAGGAGTTCGCGGTGAGCACCCAGCCGGGTGCGGAGCCCACTCTGTGGGAGCTGCATCGCGCCGTCGTTCAGCTGCGTGAGGACCAGCGCGACGACCTCGCACAGCTCCGCGACGATCTTCGCGGCGACATCGCGGCCCTGGCGAACCGGCTGAACGAGGTGGTCACCGTCGACGTCTACCGTGCAGATCAGCGCAACTTGACCCTGCGGATCGACTCCCTGGAGAGGGAGTTGGAGGCCGTGAAGAGGGATCGTAATCAGGACCAGGAGCAGGCGAGCACCAACCGGCGCCTTGTCGTGAGCGCGGTCATCGCACCGGTGCTGCTGATGGTGTTGCAGCTGGTGCTCGCGGCTCGCGGCAGTCCTTAGAGAAGACCACCACTCAGAATTGCTCATGGCGCGGGGGAGAAGCAGGACGCGCCTCATGCCCGACCTCTGGCTGCCCGGCGCCGAGCGGCATCCGCTCGGCGACACCGCGCCTACCGACACCCAGTACGCCCCCCGCGTGATCTGGCACATCACCTGGGACAAGAACGCCAGCGCCGCCCGGCCGGCTGACCTGGTGCCGTTCGACCGGCTGGTGACCTACTTCACCGGCGCCGGGCGCAGCTCGGCACCGCACATCTTGTGGGATCCGTTCAGCGGCCGTATCGCTCAGTTCTACCCGGCCAACAGCCGGTCGAAGTCGGTCGTCGACCTCGCCGGCGGCACCCGCACCAACCGGACCGGGCGGGTCTGCCTCCAGGTCGAGACGCTGTTCTTCCCTCATTCCCGCGTCAACGGCGAGTCGTACGCGACCGTGAGGGACACGCCGGCAAGGGGGCTGGACAAGATCCTGGCCTGGGCCCGGAGCTGGGGTGTCCCCGACGCGTGGCCGATGGGATCCCCGACGTGGTCTGCGAACCGCAACGAGCAGGTGTGGGAGACCCGCGGCGGGCACTACGGCCACAGCCAGACACCGGAGAACACCCACACGGACCCGGGCCCGATGCCGAAGTGGCCCGCGGTCGAGGGCCCGACCCCCAAGCCGGGCCCGCCGGCCTTCCCTGGACGAGCCGCTTTCGGCCCTGGCAAGTCGAACGGCTCGATCCTCCTGCTGGGCCAGCAGCTCGTCCGACGCGGCTACGGCAAGCACTACCGAGTCGGCCCCAGCCGCGACTGGGGAGAGGCGGACCGCCTGAACGTGAGGGACTTCCAGCGCGCGCAGCACTGGACCGGCGCTGACGCCGACGGACTGCCCGGCCCCGAGACCTGGCGCCGACTCTTCACCTGAACCCGCCGATTCGAACAAGGAGGCAACCCCCTGTGAACCTCTACGTGTCCCTCCTGCGCACGGGCGTTCCGGCCGTTGCCGGCGCGCTCGTCGCCTTCGCGCTGCGCCACGGTCTCGACCTCAACGCGTCCGCTCTCACCGAAGTCCTGACCCCGCTCGCGGCCTTCCTGTACTACGGGGTCTTCCGCCTGGCGGAGGAGAACCTGTCGCCGCGCTTCGGGTGGCTGCTCGGGTACGCCCGTCCTCCGCAGTACGAGACGGCCCCGGCGTCTCTGCCGCGGGCCTGACCCGCGGGCGCCGAACCACCGGTGTCCACCTATGGAAGAAGGCCCCCGTCTTACCTTGACGGGGGCCTTCGACCTCTTGGAGACACCTACTCTACCGCCCCTCCGGGCAGGTCCAAGTCTTCGAGCCCACTGGTTACAATCTATATGCATACGTTGGTGGAGCGGGAGGCGGCGAAGTGGCAGAGGGACAGGGCCTGACGGTGAGGAGGCCGTACCTGGTCGGCGGGGCGGAGTTTGCCGAGCTGTACGACGTGAAGCGGCTCCAGGTCAGCCAGTGGATCAGCCGAGACAATACGCTCGACTACCGGTACGCCAAGATCATCAGCGGGTCCCCGTACTGGCTGCTCCAGTTCGCCAAGGGCTTCGGTGAGACAACGCCGCGCCCGAGGCGTCTGAACGACGTCGTACTCGCGCGCCTGATCGCGTCGCAGGAGCCCGGCTACTGGGTGGGCGAGGTGAGCCAGCTTCCGCCGCTCGTGGGGCAGGCCGAGCTGACCGCCTTGTTCGGCGTGTCGCGCCCGCTCCTGCGGGACGCCCTGGACTCAGGCCGGCTCCGCCCCGCCGACTACACGCTCTCCGGGTCTCCGATCTGGCTGCTGGAGCCGGTGGTCGCGGAGGCGCCCACGCTCAAGGTCGGGGCGCGTACGGCGGATTGGTCCATGGACGAGACCGTCTTGGAAGCCCTGCGCACTGGGGCGTACGACGGGCCGGGGTCCAGGATCGTTCCGCGAGGGCGGGCGGCCGGGAAGGCTAGCAACTAGCCTGTTTTTAGGGCGATTTGATTTGATCCCACCCTCAATCGCATATAGAATGGAAGCGTACTCGAAGGGGTGCGCTTCCGTTCGTTGAGGGGGTTTCGTGTGTAGCTCCAGAGGGCCGCCGCCGGGTGGCCGGCGTCTCCGGCGATCGACATTTCGTCTACCCAGAGATAGATTCCAACACTCCAGAGCTGTTGTTCTATCTCTGAGGGGGAGTCTTGCCGATCGAGCAGCCGCCGTTGTTCGGCATCCAGCCCGTTCGCCGTCCCTCCGGTACCTCCGGCCTGACTATCCAAGAGCGGTTCGAGGCGTTCCACGCCTTCAACCCCTGGGTTGCCAGGGCGCTGGAACGGCTCACCGCCGACTGCGTCAAGAAGGGGTTCGGCCGTATCGGCATCGGGATGCTCTTCGAGCTCCTGCGCTATCAGTACGGCGCGGCCACCCATGGCGACGAGTTCGCGCTGAACAACAGCTTCCGCTCCCGGTACGTCCGGCTTCTCCTGGATGACCACCCGGAGTGGTCACCGCTTTTCGAGGTCCGCGCCCTGCGCGCGGACTGAACCACGCGACCTCTTGGAGCCAGATCGTGACCGCACCAACGGGCGCCGCCAAGGCGCCCGGCATCAAGACCCGCAAGCCGACCGGGATCGTCCCGTGGCCGCTTCTCCTCATCGAGGGGGAGGAGGGCGCCGGCAAGACCTACTCGGCAGCCAAGTTCTCCAGCAGTGACCGCATCGGCCAGATGTACTGGATCGACCTCGACGAAGGATCGGCCGACGAGTACGCGGCCATCGAGGGCGCGGACTACCTGATCATCGAGCATGACGGGACCTACCGCGACATCCTCGAGCAGGTCGATGCCGTGCATGCCGAAGCCCGCCGCGCGGCGGCGGCCGGGGAGCCTCCGGTCGTCCTCGTCATCGACTCGGGCTCCGCCTTGTGGCGGATGCTGACGAACTGGACCTACGAGCGGGGCCGCCGGACGCGGAAGAACCGCGCGCTGCTCCAGGAGGACCCGGACGCCGCGTACGACATTGGCCGCAACTTGTGGAACGACGCGCTCGAACGGTGGAACCGGGTCGTCTACCTGCTGCGCACCCTGCCCGGAATCGCCATCGTCCTGGCCCGCGGGAAGCAGGTCAGCGCGACGGACGACAACGGTCAGCCCGTCCAGGGGAAGAGCGAGTGGAAGGTTTCCGCCCAGAAGGACCTGGGCTTCGACTCCACCTGCTGGGTGCGCATGAAGCGCAACGCCGACCCCCAGGTGATCAAGGTCCGCTCTCTCCGGATGCAGGTGGACCACAGGAAGCCGGCCTCCCTGCGGGACTTCAGCATCGAGGACCTGGTCTTCAACAAGCTCGGCTGCTCCATCGAGTCCCAGCCTCGCGTCATGCCCGCGCTCGCTGGGGACCTCGTACAGCCCTGGCTGACCCGCATCGAGGAGCTGGAGGACAAGGAAGCCCTCCAGGCGCTGTGGCGCTCAGTCCCGGCCCCGGAGAACCGACTCAGCCGTGAGGAGATCACCACCATCCGCGCCGCCGCCGAGCGGCGGGCGGCCGAGCTGGACAACCCGCGCTCGGAGATGGGAGGGGGCCCGCTGTCCGACGCCGACAAGCTCCGCGCCGCCGCCCGCCGCAAGGCGGCCGAGCAGGACGCGGACGCCGAGCACTGACCCGCCCCGACCTGTCCTCTGGAGTCCCCTCATGTCCGTAGCAACTCTTCCCGGCACTGCCGCGCCCTCCATATGGGGCGCGGCGTATGACGTCGACGCTCGCCGACCTCGATCCCTTCAAGCGCAGCTCGGGGCGTCCGACACGGTGTGCGGCCGTCGGGCCGCCTACATCCTGCACGGGGTCGCCCCGACCGATCAGTCCGACAAGCGTGCCGCGATCCTCGGCACGTACATCCACCACGGCCTCCTGGAGTCGGCCCGCACCGAGTACGGGTGGCTCGTCGAGCGCAGCATCCAAGACGGCCGTATCCGTGGGCACATCGACGTCGTGCAGCTCGACGCGGCGACCGCTGCGCGGCTGCCCGCCCGTCACCGGCCCGCGGTCGCAGCCGACGTGCTCACCGTGGAGGACGTCAAGACCAAGTCGACCTACCTGTGGGACTACGTCCGCCGTTATGGGGCCACGGCCGCTGAACTGAGGCAGGTCTTCCTGTACGCCGGCGCGCTCTCCGAGGTGGGCTTCGAGGACGTTCCGGGGCAGCGGTACCTCGCCCGCCTGGGCCCCCTGGAGATCGGCCGCATCCGCTTCCGCTTCATCAACCGCGACTCCGGCGCTGAGCACGTCCAGGAGGTCGACTTCGACCCCCAGCGGGCGGCGGAGGCCGGATGGTGGGTGGAGCGTGTACGGGAGACCACCGACCCGGAGCAGATGCCGCGCGACTTCAACGGGCCGGGCCTGGACGCCATCTGTGACTACTGCCCCTTCCGGTCCCTGTGCTGGCCGGAAGTCGAACCGGGCGCACCGGAGCAGACGGCGCTCATCCACTCCGACGCCGACCGGGAGCAGGCCCTGATCGACTACGTGAAGGGCCACGAGCTCTCGGCGGAGGGGGATCGGATAAAGAAGTTCGCGCGCAAGAAGCTCGACCGCTCCCCGGAAGGGGTCTACGGGCCCAACCGGCTGTCCTGGCGCGGCGGCAACGACGGCGAAGAAGACGACCTGGAGGCCATGGTCGACCTGCACGAGCTCGCGGGCCTGCCGGTGCCGATGGCTCCGGACACCAACCGCATGATCAAGAACCTCAACGCGGCTGGACTGCCTGCGCCTCGGCGGAAGACGGGGAGGAAGACGCCCCGGGTCATCAACGTCGGGCCCGCCTGACGTACGACCACTGCCTCTTGAGCCCCGCCCGGCATCGACCGGGCGGGGCAACCCGTCCTGCCTGCACCGTCCGAGGAAAGCCGTGCCGTGTCCATCCAGCTGATGATTGTTGCGTCCTACCTACCACCCGAAGAAGTCAACCAAGGGCAGAAGCTCGCCCTTATGAAGATCGCGGACTCCGCTGACGACGAGACGCGTCTCTCGCGTCCCGGCCTGACGCGCCTTGCGGCATGGGTCGGCGTGACCGACAAGCGTGCCATCACCATCGTGACCGAACTGATCGCCAAGGGGCTGGTCGAGCGCGTGGAGACCGGCAAGGTCAATCGCGCTGCGGTCTACCGCGTCTTCCCGCTCGGCGTGCCACCCATCCCAACTACGCCTGAGCTCAAGGCGGCTGCCGAGGCGCGCAAGGCGGCCCCGAAGAATCCGCGCATGGCTCGCTCCGGGGTGGCACGCTCGGCTCCGGCCAAGCCGGCCATGACCTACCGGGATGTTGAGAAGCGGGAGGCTGAGCGGCGCCAGAGAACCGTATCTGCGCAGGTGGAGCCAGGGTTCCATGGGGGGAACCCTGGTGAAGAGGCAGGGTTCCACGGGGGGAACCCAGATGCTCAAGAGGGCAGGGTTCCACCGGGGGAACCCGATGAGTTCCACGGAGGGAACCCACTGGGTTCCACGGGGGGAACCCCTTCCTTGCCTGGTTCTTCCTCTGTTCTTCCTTTCCCCCCTACCCCCACGGCTGACGCCGTAGGGGAGCCTGCTGCGCCCGCGACTGACACCCCGGCACGGGACTGCGAAGGGCTCCAGGAGGGCTGCGAGAGGCACAGGGGGCGCCCCGCTGCCTCCTGTCGCGGCTGCGGTACCAATCCGCGCGCAGGGCGGGCGCGGGAGCAGGAGAGGGTCAAGGAAGAGGAGCGGCAGGCGACCGGCCGCTTCTGGGAGGAGTGGAGGGACGGGGCCGCCAGCCGACTCGAACAGGTCGAGGAGCAGGCGGAGACGGCGGCGCAGGCGCGCGAGGCTGCGCGTGCCGCCGTACGCAGTTTCAAGGAGCTCGGACACCAGAGGCAGTAGCCCGAAGAATTCCGCCAGAAATATGGACATCCCGCCAAATGCATATAGAATAGAAGTAGATGGAGGGGGGACCCCTCCATAACTGAAAGGACGACATGATCCAGCTGCCCACCCTCCGCCCGGAGGTCCACGGGGTCCTGGTCCTCGACGACAGCGCCTCCGCCCGTGCTCGCCTGTGCGCGCTTGCGGACCTGTATCGCGAGGACCCTGAGGGTGTCGGTGACGCCCTCATCCTCATCGCCGACCTCGGCGAGGCGGCGGAGGAGGCCCGACGCTCCAGCGGCTGCGGCTGCATCGGGCACGCCCGGGACGAGGTCGTCGACGACCTCCTCGCCGACATGGGGGGAGCGCGAATCCCCCTGGACCCGCGCATCAATCACCACGCCCTGATGCAGGCCCGACGGCTCGCCGCCGCAGCGCAGTCGATCGCGGACACCGCCAGGGCTCGCGCCGACGAACTCGCCTCGCTGACCGCCCTGGAGCGCCAGGTGCGCGAGGAAGCCCGGCGGCCTGCCTCGTCGTAATCCCCGGCATCAACTCGTTCAAAGTAGATCCCAACTCTGTACTGTTGGACTCAGACCTCTTGGAGAGACCGTGATCGACAGCCCCCTGACCGCGCCCCCGCCCGCGCACGGCAACACCGTGGACCCGCAGTGGCTGCGGCTGTGGAACGCCTACGAGCCGGTGATCGGTGGCCTGCGGCGCATCCCGCTGCCCACCGACGTCGAGATCAACGGCGGAGAGTTCGGCATCACCGCTGAGCTGACCGACGGCTCGCACCTGTGGATCGCCTCGACCGGCGCCCTTCCCCTGGACCCGTCCGAGGTCGAGGGCTTCCACGCCCGACGGGCTCACTCGGACAATCCGACGGTCGACGAGCTGGTCTACGACTCGACCCCGGACGGGGCCCAGTCCGAGTACGGCAACAACATCGTGCCGCTGCTCACCGCGATCACCACGTACATCACCGAACGCCACCTCGCGCCGTCGATCACCGACCTGTTCTCCATCCGGACAGTCGGCGTGACCGCCAAGCGCCGCCCGCTCGCCATGCAGAGCCGAGACCTCTTCACCAGCCGAGAGGCGGCGGTCAAGGAGTACGGCCACACCACCCACCGCATCGAGCATGAGGCGGGTTGGCGCCTCATTTACCGGGACGACGCCGCTTGGCCGGTCTCCGTCTGGGACGCGGGCGGCGACGTGATCACCCTCTTCGTCGCGTCCGAGGGGCAGGCGTTGGCCTGATGAACCGACCCGAACCGCAAGGGGCCACGCAGGCCGGGGAGGCTGGTCAGTCGGAACCCTGCCGCTGCTTCTTCGCCCATCCGCAGAGCAACAGCCAGCGAGCGGAGATCACTTCCGCGCTTCGTGTGGCGCGCCACGCCGGCGACGCCGTCGGCATGGTGATCGGTCTCGCCCAGCTGACGCAGCCCTGCCCGGCCTCCGCCGCGAAGGAGGCCCGGTGACCGTCTTATACGGGCTGCTCGCGTTCGGCATCGGCACCGCCGCCGGTCTGGCCGTGCTCGTCGTCGACGAGCTCCGGCGAGAGGCCCGCAGCCGCATCCCGCGCTGCATGACCTGCGGCGATCTGCACCACCGCCACGCCGCCCACCGCTGATCACCTCGCCGTCCGGCTTCTGCAAGCCGGACGGCTCCCACCCTCTTGGAGACATGCATGGGATACGACATCTACATCCAGGGCCGCGACGGCAAGCCTCTTCCGGGCTCGGAGAACTACCAGCGGTTCAGCTTTTTCGACATGCCGAGCGTCTTGGACGCGATGTTCAGCTTCGGGATGACCACGGAGGTGGCCCTGCCCACGTTCCCGCCGCTCGCCGACTTCGGGCTGACGCGCGAGGACTTTCGGAACAGGACCGAGAGCGACCCGAAGGTGAAGGAGCGCATCGCCGCCTACGACGCTGCCTACCGGGCGACCTTGGACATCGCCGAGCCGGAGCCCGCCGGCATCCCCGAGTGCAAGCTCAAGTACAACGACGGCTTCCTCGTCACCGTCGCCGAGATCGCCGCCGCCCTGAACCGCTACGACGCCCACCCGGGCGTGGACAACGCGGAGAGTCCCGTCGGTGATCCGTCGTGGCGGAACTGGACCGCCCTCCTGCGCCGCGCCAGGACGTACGGCGGCCTGCGCACCCACTGACCCTCGCCCTGCCCGGCCCCGCCACCAGCGGGGCCGGGCCCCGGCACGACCTCTTGGAGAACAACCACCATGGCAACAGTCATCGACCTGCTGTGCGGCGCGGGAGGCAGCAGCACGGGTCTCGTCGAGGCCGGACATGAACTCGTCCTCGGCATCAACCACTGGCGCGTCGCGATCGACACCCACGCCGCGAACCACCGAGACGCCGACCACGCGTGCATCGACATCAGCGGCTTCCCCATGCGACACCTGCCCAACGCCGACATCCTGTGGGCGTCCGTCATCTGCACCGAGATCAGTCCCGCCGGCGGCCGCCCGCGCCAGAGTAACCAGATAGACCTCCTCACCCTGGTCGACGAGAAGGAGGACTGGGAGGCGCTGACCAAGGACGCCTTCGAACGGACCCGGGTCACCGGCTGGTGCGTCGTACGAGCCGCCGAGGCCAAGAAGTTCAAGGTCATCGTCGTAGAGAACGTGGTCGAGTTCGGCCTCGACTGGATCCTGTTCCCCACGTGGATCCAGGCCATGGAACGCCTCGGCTACGACTACCAGATCACCTGCGTCAGCAGCGCCCACGTCGGCGACGAAACCAACCCCCGTGCCCCGCAGTGGCGCGACCGCATGTACGTCACCTTCACCCTCAAGACCATGCGGAAGCCTGACCTCGCGCCCCGGCCGCAGGCGTTCTGCGTGGAGTGCGACGAGGACGTCCACGCGGTGCAGTCCTGGCACGTCGAAGGCGTCCGGATCGGCAAGTACCGGCGGGACTACATCTACCGGTGCCCCCGCACCCGCTGCCGCCACGCCGTGGTTGAGCCCTACGTCCGCCCCGCCAGCGACGTCATCAACTGGTCCGACCTCGGTACCCGGATCGGCGACCGCAAGAAGCCCCTCGCCCCCACCACGATGGACCGGATCAACGCCGGACTCGTCAAGTTCCCCTACCAGCCCAGCTCCATCACCCTCACCCACGGCAGGGACGGAGGCGACCGGGCATACGCCGTCGAGGACCGCCCCCTTCCCACCCGTACGGCCAAGCAGGGAGACGCCCTCCTCGTCCCCACCGGCGGCTCATGGAACACCGACGCCGCGCCGGTCGACGCACCGCTTCGCACCCGCACCACCCGCGAGAGCGAAGCCCTCGTCACCGTGGAGCCGTTCATCGTCGAGTACCGCAACCACTCCACCGCCAGCCCCGCCAGCGAACCCCTCGCCGGCGTCACGGCCCAGGGCAACCACCACGGCCTCGTCACCCACGGCGGCCGCGTGCCCGAGCAGGCCCGGAACACCCTCGTCATCCCCTACCGCAAGGCGGCGGTCAAGACGGCCGCCGAGCCCGTCCACACCCTGTCCACCCGCGACTCCGCCGCCCTCGTGCGCAGCGCCCCGGCCGTTGAGGACTGCTTCTTCCGGATGCTCAAGCCCCGCGAACAGCTCGAAGGGCAACGGTTCCCCGCCACCTACATCGTCTACGGCACCCAGGCCGAACAGACCATGCAGGCCGGGAACGCGGTCTCCGTCAACGTCGCGAGGTGGATCGGCAAGCAGCTGGAGGCCGTCCTGTGACCGGAACGCGCAACCTGCCCGACATTCACGTCACCGAGCACGCGCCCTGCTGGGGTGACGAGGACTTCGCTGTGGCCGACCACCGCTTCAAGAACTCCAAGGACCTCATCAAGCTGTGCGCCCCCGTCCTCTATGTCTGCGGCGGCTGCCCGTACCGCGCCGCGTGCATCCGACAGGTCCGGCCGGCCAAGAGCGAGTTCTCCGGCATCTGCGGCGGCCGGATCTGGCTCAACGGGGAGATCGTCCAGGCCCTGCCTGACGCCGATCCCGCCGAGTTGCCCCCGCCCGTCATCCGCAAGGCGTGCGGCACGGCAGCCGGATCGCGCGCGCACCGGCGAGCCGTCGAGCAGCAGTGCCCGCGCTGCCAGCCCTTCCATGCGCCCGCCGAGCAGCTCGAACTCCCCGCCTCAGCCTGACGCCCCGAGAGAAGACCTCCATGCTCCGAGATCGCGAGATGCGCGACCTTCTCGGCCCTGTGGCCGCCGTCGCGCTCATTGCTCAGCTCAACCCCGACTTGCCCGTGCCCAGCATCGAGTTCGCGCCCGTCTTCGAGGGCGGCCGCGAGCTCGGCATGGGCGTTCGTCTCCACCTCCACCAGCCCGGTGAGGGCGCCTACGAGCGGTGGGCGCACCTGATCGGAAGCGACGACCCCGACTCCCACACCAACTTCACGCCTACGGCCAGGGGAAACGTGGTCCGCCGCACCTTCGGCGCCTACGCGGACATCCCCGTCGAGGCCGTCGCCTACGTCCCGCCGACGCCGCCTCTCGCAGCCGGCCACCTGGTTCAAGCACGCGTCGAGCCGGCCGCCTGACTCCGCACCGCCAACACCCACAACAAGGAGCGCCATGAACAAGAACGACATCATCAAGGACGTCGCCGCCACGCTCGGATCCAACCGTCTGGCCAAGGAGGCCGTCGAGGCGGTCTTCGACTCCATCGTGCGCGCGGTGGTCGAGGGGAAGAGGGTCCGAGTGACCGGCTTCGGTTCCCTCAGCCGCGTGGAGCGTTCGGCCCGCCTCGCACACAACCCCCGAACGGGGGAGCGGTTCAGGAAGGAGGCGTCGCACGCCATCCGTTTCCGCCCGGGTGTCTCCTTCAAGGCTCTCGTCGACGGCCACATGCAGCTCCCGGCGGACGGCAGCGCCATCAGGAAGGCTCCGAAGACCCCCCGCCCCTGACCCGCGCGCTTCGCCGCCCCGGGTGCACCCCGGGGCGGCGCCCGAGCGTGAGCACCGCAACTCCCGAAAGCAGAGGAACGCAAAGTGCACGAGCATGAAGAGGGGTTGGACCGGACATGAGCGCCACCTACACCGATGACGGACTCCGTCACGACGTCGCCGACCCGGAGGCGTGGAGCGTGCGGATCTGCCTGGAACGCTGCGCGACGTGCATCTTTCGGCCCGGCAACCTCATGCGCCTGGAGGCGGGCCGGGTAAAGGGCATGGTCGACCAGGCCGTCGCCGACCGCGGGCACATCGTCTGCCACGCCACCCTCGGCACCGACACGCCCGCGATCTGTGCGGGCTTCGAGGTCCACCCCGTGGGACGCCGCCACTCTCTGGCGCTGCGTCTGGCCCGAGCCGGGGTACTCCGGATCGTCCGTATCCGGCCGGACCTCAGGAGCGGGACGTGAACGGCGGCCACATCCTCCAAAACCGCGTCTTCGCGGCCTGTCACCCGGAAGACACCACGCGACTGCGAGTCGTTCAGTATCAGCCGGAGGACATCCGCGCCCTGGTTGCCGACGCCGAGAGCGGTCTCCGCCGGCGCCTCATCCGGGTTTCCAGCCTGCACGCCTCGCCGTTCACCACGACGGGCAGCCGCCGACGGAGCGGCTATGCGCCAGAAGACGTGGTGGGGAGCGACGCTCCGGCGGCGGACCCGCCGCAGCAGCCGGTCGCCGGCGAGGTCGACTGGTTCGAGGGCCTGCCGGGGCGCAGGTTCAGGGTCGCGCTGCCTCCCCGGCTGATCCTGCTCAACGCCAACGAGCGCCCCCACCACCACCGCAGAGCCGAGATCACCAGGGTGCTGAGGCGGGCCGCCGCGGTTGCCTCGCGCCACATTCCGCATCTGGAACGGGCACACATCATCGGCGTCCTGCACCCTGCCACCCGAGGCCGCCGGGACCCGGCCAACTGGTACCCGAGCTTCAAGGCGGTCACTGACGGGCTCGTCGACCAAGGTGTCCTGGACGACGACGACCACACGCGGGTCATCGGGCCGGACATGAGGCTCGGCCACGCCGTAGCGGGGGCGCGCCTCGTGCTGCACATCCGGGCCCTGGACGCGCTCAACTTGCCGTCTGAGCAGGGAAATTAAGGCGCGCGGCGATAGAGAAAATCCACCGAAAATATTGCCAACCCCCCTAATGCATATAGAATAGAAGCAGAAGGAGGGGGACCCCCCTCCGATCCCCGCCCGGCGGCCGGTGGCACACGACCCGGCCGCCGGGCGGACCTACGCCTAGGAGGCAGAAGGTGTACGTACCGCCGCCCGACCCGTGCGCCGAGCGGGACCGCCAAGTCTGCAAGGCCACCCGCAAGCTCGCCCTCGCCGTGCTGCGCCGCCTGGCCCGGACCACGGCAGACATTGAGCCGCGCATCAGGACGATCGTCGCCACCCAGTCGGGTGCCCCGTGGGAGTACGACCTGTGGCGTCTCCACGCCGATGACGGGCGCCTGCTCACCCAGTTCAACCTGCTCGACCGGCCGGGAGCCGCCTGGGGCAAGGTCATCGCCGACGTGTCGTACCTCATCCGGCTGGCCGACCTGCGCACCCACCCGCCCGGCTACTACTACGTCCACCCGCAGCCCGACTCGCGCGACTACGCCATCCTCCTGCCCACCGGCCCCTGTGGCCCCGCCCCCCGAACGATCGGAACCCTCACATGACCGCCCCCGCCCTCCTCCTCTGGCCTGACGGCCGGATCATGCCGATCCACTTCAACCCGCACCGAGGCGTCCTGCAGCGGGACATCGACCTCTACGTCGAAGGTGCCCGCCCTCACCCCCTCGGCCGGAACGTGGTCATGCACGCCGCGGCCGGTCAGGGCACCCTCAACGAGGCTGCCCGCGGCGCATGGGTGAGCATCGCCGGCGGAAGCCGCGCGCCCGTCCTGCGTGGCCCGGTCGTGCTCACCGGTCCCGCCAGCCGCAGCGGTGACTTCACGCCGTTGCCCACGTCGAGCGTGGAAGCCGTTCGATGGATCTCCGGCATGCTGGAGGGCACTTCATTCAAGGTGCCGTTCGAGGCGAGCGCGGCCCAGTCGCACGGCGACCAGACCTACCAGTGCGACGCCTACGCGGTCAGGCGCAACCGGAGGACCGGCCGCTCGGCCTTCGTCGTGCTCGGCGGCGTCGGCGACACGCCGGATGTCCAGCGGTTCACCCAGCGGTTCGCCCCGAGAATTGCCCATGACGCCACCCTCCACGGCGACCCTGTTCGCGCCCTTCGCTCCGCGAGGGCCGCTGCCAAAATCGCCTACCGCGCGGCGGCGCACCCCGAGGAGCCGTCAGGCCCCACGGCGACCGCCGTCGTCGCGGTTCTCGACTCCCGTTACCCGCTCGTGCGCATCGCCTGGTGCGGAGACGCGCGGGCCTACCGCCTCGGCTCCATCGGCACCGCCGTCAAGCTCACCGAAGACCACACGCGCGCCGAACAGCTCCATCGTCACGGCCTTGCTGTCGATAGGCGCCTCGCCCTCGCCTCCGGCGTCACTATGGGGCGGATCTCCCAGCGCCTGGTCGAGCGCCGGCATGTCCGCCGGATCCTCCTGGCCAGCAGTGGCGCCTACGCGCCGCTGGAGAAGTGGGACCGGCTGAGCGCCATTCTGAGTACCGCCGACAGGCCCAAGGAAGCGGCCGCGCAGTGCGTACGCGAGGCGGACCGAGGGGGGAGCGGGGGTGGCGCTTCGGGCAATGCCACCGCGCTTGTCCTCGACCTCCTTCTCTGACCCACCCCCGTTCGCTCATCCATGAGCGCCGACCCCTGCCCAGAATGCACATAGAAAGACAGCATCGGGTCGGCGCTCCCCACTCAACCGGAGACCCACATGCCCAAGCCCCCGAAGACCCCCGCCTTCAACACCCCCGAGCACCACCTCGGAGCCATGACCCTGGTCCTGCTCACCCGCGCCCCCGACGACACCACCCTGCGAGCCGCCGCCGGCCTCGTCGACAGCGCCAGCGTGGCCGCCTGGGCCCTGCGCACGGACCCCCTCGAGGCGCTGACCCAGGAGCAGTACCGCCAGCTCCTCGACTACGCCGCGGCCCCCCACGTCCTCGACCTCGCCCTCTACCTCGGCGGCGACCGCAAGCAGATCCGCACCCTCATGGACCACATCGCCACCGAGCTCAACGACCTCCTGGCCCACTACCCCGCGCCCGAAGCCCGCAACTCGCCCGACCAGCCCACCGAATAGAGCAGGAGAACGACATGCACGACACCTCGCTCCGCGTCCTCGCCCAGCCGACGATCAGCCGCTTCGGCGTCAGCCCCGCCGCCGCCACGTACGCCGTCCGCCGCGCCCTGAACCAGTTCCAGGCCGAGTCCTACGACCCGGCCATCGCCCAAGCGGGACGCACCCCGGCCGAGTACCTCGCTGGCGCGCTCTCCGGCCCCCGCTTCACGGCCACCGTCCACTCCATCGCGCTCGCGGCCGATGGGCGCGAGGTCGACGCCCGGCTGTTCTGGGAGGCCCACCGCCAGCGTGAGATCGACGCCGTGCAGCAGGCGCACCTCGCCGTACCGACCACCGCCCTCCTCGGCAGCCTTGAGGCCATCCACAGGGTGGGGGAGTCGCTCGGCCTCGGCGCGGCGCGGACTGAGGAACTGACCGCAGGCATCGTCCTCATGATCGCCGCCGGCTACCCGCACCGACCGCGTGAGCTGGAACACCTCACCCTCACGGACTGCCTCACCCAAATCGGCGCCGAAGACCTGCGCGTCTACCTCGCGCACGCCGCCCTCATCGCGGGTGGACACAGCGCCGTAGCCGACGTGCTCCAGCGAGCCGTGTTGAACCAGGCCCGCTGAACTGCCCCACCGCGCTCACCCGCACCTGCGGGTGGGCGCGGCTAAAACTCGCACGCCGTTCCTGACTTGGAGAACGACATGAACCAGCTCGACCTCTTCGCCGCCAACGCGGACGAGCCGCCCGCCCCGAGCGCACCTGCGCCCCCTCCGCGCCGCTACCTCGCCGACCTCCCGCCCGCGCCAACCCCCGAGCCGGCGGTCCGCGCCCTGCGCAGCGTCGCCGCGCCCGCGCCTCCCGCCAAGCGCGCGCTGAACCGCTACCGCCCCTCGACGCGCGACCCCCACGAGCACGCCTTCGTGATCGCGGAGGCCGTCAGCTATGCCTGGCACCACGCCCAGGGTGGCGAGGACATCGCCGTGCCGATCGGAACCGTCGCCACCCTCGCCCTGTGGCCGCTCCGCGGCCCCGACGCCTACATCGGCGCCGACTGGTGGCTCAGCCTCAGCGACACGGACCTGATGACCGCCTTCCGTGAGTGCTGGGCCCGCTGGTGGATCAGCCGCCCCGACCTCATCGACCGCGCCGCCCCGCTGCACAAGTGGCTCGACGACGAGGAGCCCCCCGCCAGGCGGGCGCCCGCAGTGCGCGCAGTCGTCGAGGCCGCGCTTACCTGCGGGCTCCTCCACCGCACGAGCAGCGCCGACGCCTACGTCCGCTCGGAGGCGGACATCGTGGGTGCACTCCTGGCGATCCTCCGGTCCAAGGGCAGTCACGACGCGCTCGCGGAGATCCACACGCCGCCGGGCATTGCCGAGCTGATGGCCCGCATGCTCTTCGACGGGCCACTGGAGCCGGGCATGAAGTTCGACGACCCGGCGGGCGGAACCGGCGGGCTCTACCGGCCCGCGGTGCAGGTCATGCGCGAAAGGGGCATCAACCCCCACGACTTCGGCTGGTCGCTCACGGACATCGACCCCCTCGCCGCCGCCGGAGCCGCCGTCAACGCCATCCTGTGGGACCTGGGCCCGCACGTCCTGATCGCCTGCGGCGACACCCTCCACGACGGCAACCTGCCGGCCAAGGCCGTACAGGAGGCGCTGGAGTCGATCGAGCGCCGAGACCGCATGCACGCGCAGGCCGTCATGCTCGCTGCGATACGCAAGGTCGAGACGCTCCTCGATGGAAAGGCCGCCTGACCTGCGGAAATCTCGCGGAGAATTCTTGACCCTACCCCAAATGCATATAGAATAAAAGCATGAGGGGAGGGTCCTCTCCACGCCGATTCGATCGGAGAACGCCATGACCTACAGCAGGGGCGACCGCATCTCCCTCGTCCACACCACCGACCAGTACACCGACCTCAAGCCCGGCGACCAGGGCACGGTCACCAGCTACAACGCCACCCTCGCCCAGCTCAACATCACCTGGGACAGCGGCTCCCGGCTCTCCATGCTCCTCGATGACGGCGACGAGATACGCCTCGCCTGAACGCACCTAGCCATCCCGGCCCCGCCCTTCAAGGGCGGGGCCGCAGTCTCACCAGCAGACCTCTTGGAGAACGTCCATGCTGATCACCGACGCCGCAGTTCAAGAAGCGGCGCTCGCCCTCACCGAACACCTCGACGGCGACTGGGTGCTCGACCCGGAAGCACCCGCCGACGGCGCGGCCCACCTCCTCCACCGCGACGGCCGGGGCATCAGCTTCCGTCCCGTCTTCGGTGGCACCACGGCGCAGATCTGGATCACCGGCGCCGCTGCCCCCTCCATGCCGGCCGACGCCACCGCGGCCGAGCGGGACGCCCATGAGGCGCAGCTCGCCGTCCGCCTCGCCGAAGGGCACCGCTACAACCGGGCCATTTCCCTCCTCAGCGACGACGACGAAGACCCCGCCGACCTCATCCTGATCACCGTCGAGAACCACCTTCTTCCCGCCTTCACCCTCAAGCCCCGCTACGTCGGACACCGCCCCTGGGCCGACCTCGTTGCCGAGGTCCTCAACGAGGCCCGAGATGAGACCACCCCCGTCGGCACGTCCCTCCGGGACTGCGGCCCCGAGGCGCACACCCGCATGCCCGACCAGCAGGCCGAACCCGAGAGCGAGCCGACTCCCGCCCCCCACCCGGAAGCCGGCGACGACTCGGTATCCACCTCCGACGCCCCAGCCCCCCAGGGCGATGAAGAGACCGATCCCGCGGGGCCCGACGAGCCGCAGGAGACCGTGGAGGCGTCCACGGCCATCGACGCCCAAGAACCGGAGGGCGAAGAGGCGCCAAGCAGTAGCGCCGCACCCTCCCCGGTCGACGGCGCCGGTACGGCGACCCCCGCCCGCCGACCGGCCGCGAAGCGCCGCCCGCGCAACCGCGCCTCCGACAAGAAGCCCCGCCCGACGACCACCCCCTGACCGGAACCGACCAAGGGGCGCGGCCGCGACCTGTGCCGCGCCCCTGCGGAGACCCATGACCGACACCACCGGAGCCATCGCCCGCCAAGGCCACATGCTCTCCCTGCGCTACGCCGAGCGAGAGACCATCCGGCGGGCCTGGTACATCAGCTACGGAGACCCCGGGTTCACCGGGCTCTTCGGAGCCCCGCCCCCGCCCGCCGCCCGCCACACCGCCACCTCCCTGACCCGCGCCGTAGCTGACGCCCGGTGGCAATACCGAGGCGCCTGCCTCGCCTGCCCCTGGGAAGGCCCGGAGCGCCCGCGGCGTGACAACGCGATCGAAGACGCCCACGACCACACCCACCCCGGATGGCGCGACCTCCCGATCTTCGAAAGGGCGCGAACGGGCAAGGCCGCGAAGACCTGGGCGACCCACACCAGGGCTGTCTACCCAGATGGATGGTTCGAAGCCGGCGGTCCACTGCGGCTCTACATCGACCCGCCGTTCGACAGCCACGAGGCCGGAGGAGCCCCCGGCGGAGGGTTCATCCTCTACACCGCGAGCCGCAAGAGACCTCGGCTGGAGAACGTGCAGCTCCTCTTGGTGTAGGAGGTCGAGCCCGATAACCTGACGGCAGACGTAGGGCCGACGAAACGGCCATGAGGCTCCGCCCCCAGCACGGGGGCGGAGCCTCTGCGCGTTGGAATGTGAATCCGTCGCCCGCGAGTCCGAAGCCCTCTGCTGAGCTGGCGCGACGCTCGGGCGGCCCGCCGAGTAGCCCCGGATGGGACAGGGTTTGGACGGCGTTTGGACACAAGGACAGGAAAGGACTGACAAGGGTAGGGAAGAGGGGGACCCCTTCACCCTGCTTGACCAGGCAATACGTCAATCCTGGGCATCAAAAACCAAGGGCCGCCAAGATCCCCAAAGGACTCATAATCCGTCGGCCGTGGGTTCGAGTCCCACCCGCCCCACCATAGAAAAACGTTCTGACCTGCGAAAACGCCCCGAGAGGGGTGCTTTCGCGTGTGGCGATCGCCTCGCGTTGGTGTGGCGAAACGGGCGCCCGTGGTCTGCTGGGCCAGGCCTCGACCTTCTTGACCTGGGGTTTCAGGTGGAACGTGGGTGTGAACCCACGACGATGATCCCACGGCGATCCCACGACCCCCGCGTGTGACACGCCGCACACTGCGCTGAATTCTGTGCCCTGCTGACGCCGCTCGCGCCATCGATTAATTGGCCGGTCGACTGCGCACAGCAGCAGATCGAACGCCTCGGCGGCCGCACCGAACCCATCCGCCTTTCCGGCCACACCACCACCGTCGACACGGCGACGGGTGAGGTATTGCGCTCCTACACCTCCTCCGAGGAGCACGCGGGCAGCCTGCTCACCGCGTGTGGGAACCGCCGTGCCTCCCGCTGCCCGGCCTGCTCCCGCCTCTACGCCGCCGACACCTACCACCTCATCCGCGCCGGCCCGTCCGGCGGCAAGACCGTGCCCGACACGGTCCGCGCCCACCCCCGCGTCTTCGTCACCCTCACCCCGCCGTCCTTCGGCCCCGTCCACAACCGCCTCAGCATCCCCGGCGGCGACATCCGGCCCTGCCGTTGCCGCAAGCTCCACGACCCCACGGACGCCCTGATCGGGACGCCGCTCAACCCCGGGACGTACGACTATGCGGGCGCGGTCCTGTTCAACGCCCACGCCTCCCTGTGGGCCCGCTTCACCACCTACCTGCGCCGCGAGATCGCCGCCCAGCTCGGCATGACCCAGAAAGCCGCCCACGCGGTCCTACGGTCTCCTTCACCAAGTTCGCCGAGTACCAGCAGCGCGGCCTGGCCCACTTCCACCCCGTCATTCGGCTCGACGGCCCGGACGGCACCAGCCGCCGTACGCGCCGCCGCCGCGCGGGTCCGCGTCACGGTCGAGTCGGATGCGGTCGGGGAACGCGAACTTGGCTGGGGCGAACAGCTCGACGTGCGCGAGATCGCCTCCTTCGGCACTGACGCCGAATTCACCGACCAGGCCGTGGCCGCCTACGTGGCGAAGTGCGCCACCAAGTCCGCCGATGCCTCCGGGCACCCTCGACGGCTCCCTGTTCTGCCGTCCCTGCCAGGGATGCGGCGCCACCCTTCTGCCCCACGGAACGCCGCTCCCGTGCGCCGCCTGCGACGGCACCGGGCAGGCCCGCCCGCTGTCCCGGCTCCCCGTCGCCCGGCACGTCCGGCAGATGATCCGCACCTGCGGGGAGCTGGGCAGGCTGCCGGAGTTCGCCGATCTCAAGCTCTGGAAGTGGGCGCACATGCTCGGCTTCCGGGGCCACTTCTCCACCCAGTCCCGCCGCTACTCCACCACCCTGGGCGCGCTGGGCGATGCTTGCCGCGCCTGGCGCACCGAACAGGCCCGCGCCCACGCCGGGCTGCCCGAGTCCGACCCGACGACCACCCTCGTCATCAGCCGGTGGGAACTACCTCGGCTCGGGGTACAGCCACGGCGCGGCCCTGCTCGCGGCCGACGTGTGGCATCGCAGGAACTGGAACGGCAGTTCGCGGCCGAAGGGGGCCGTTGATGGCCTCACCCCCGCTTGCTGTCCTCCACGCGCAGACGGCACCGGTGCTGGAGCTGCTCACGGTGCCCCAGGTGATGGCCCGCCTCCAGCTCGGCCGCTCCGCCGTCTACGACCTGCTCCGCTCCGGCCAGCTCGCCTCGATCACCCTCGGCCGCGCCCGCCGCATCCCCACCCACGCCCTCACCGACTTCATTCGCACCCGACTCGAACAGGAGGCCGCCTGATGACCACACCCCGAGATGCCCCCGCCTCCCGGCGCGTCCGCGCCAACGGCGACGGAACCGTCTACCAGCGCAAGGACGGCCGCTGGGAAGCCGCCGGATACGTCCTCGCCCCCGGCAACACCCGCAAACGCGTCCGCGTCTACGGCATCACCCGCAAAGACGCCCTGGCCAAGCTCACCGAGAAGATCGCCGCCAGCAACCGCGGCCTCCCCATCGCCGCAGCCGACAGCACCGTGAGCGCCTATCTCGCGTACTGGCTGGACGGCGTCGCCGTTCACCACCTGCGGGAGAACACCCACACCCGCTACGCAGCCTCCATCCGTCTCCACCTCAATCCCGGCCTCGGCGTCAAGAAGCTTGCCCGGCTCACCACCCGCGACGTCCGCACCTTCCTCGACGGACTCCGCACCACCTGCCAGTGCTGAGCCCAGAAACGGGACTCCGTCCGGCGGTCCTGCTGCACCATCGGCCAGTGCTGCGGAAAGCGGCTCTCGCCGCTGACCGTGACGTACGTCCATGCGGTCCTCAAGTCCGCGCTGGAACACGCCGTCCGCGAGGACGAACTGCCGCGCAACGTCGCCCGGAACGTCAAGACGACCGCGCCCCGGCCCAGGCGCTTCCAGCCCCTCACCGCCGCCGAAGCCCGGCAGCTTCTCCATGCGGCCAACGGTGACCGGCTTCACGCCCTGTACGAACTCGCTCTGCGCACCGGGCTCCGCAAGGGCGAACTCCTCGGCCTTCACTGGGAAGACCTCGACCTCGACGGCGGCACCGCGACCATCCACCGTTCCCTCCAGCGCACCCGCAGCCAGGGCTTGACCGTCCTGAACACCAAGACCCTGGCCTCCGAACGCCGCATCGCCCTCCCCACCGAATGTCTCAGCTCCCTCAAGATCCACCAGGAACAGCAGCAGGAAGAGCGCCAGGCGGCCGGAACGAGCTGGACGGACAACGGGCTCGTCTTCACCACCCCGAAGGGCAGGCCGCTCGACCCCGCCAACCTCACCCGCCGCTTCCGCCGCCTCCTCCACAGCGCAGAACTTCGGACGATCCGCTTCCACGACCTCCGGCACTCGACCGCCACCCTGCTCCTGGAACAAGGCGTCGACCTCGTCGTCATCAAGGAACTCCTCGGCCACGCCCACATCGGCGTCACCGCCGGCGTCTACGCCCACGTCCGACTCCGCCTCCAGCGCCAGGCCATCGACACCCTCGGCAACGCCCTTCGCGTTGGCGTCGGCCCTGGCGACCCGCCGCCCAACGTGGCGCCTGTCCGCTGACGTTGCCGTCAGCGTTGCCGTCAAACGACACAGATGCCCCACCAGTGCTTACTGGTGGGGCATCTATTATTTCTCGCCGAAAACTTGAGAGTAATACTCGCGGAGAGTTCCTAGAATCCCACGATGGCGCTCGAAAGGAAACCCTCACGTTCACTTACAAGAGGCGAGGAAAGGAACCTTCAGATCCGAATAATCGAAACTACTCTGTCCCCCTGAGCGGGCCAAACTTCGAGGGGGCATGGTGATCGCCAAGATCCTCGTGCCAAGAGCATCGTCGCGCCAGAACATAGCCTTCTCCCCCGTTAAGGAGGTACAGCACCCCGGGGAGATCTGCCGCCAGTTGGTCACCCAAAAAGTGCCCCCTCTCCACACTGGTTGCCTCGCTGATTTCCAGGCGAGCGCAGTAGGGCTGCAGGTGCATCAGCTCAACCGCCGTGAAGAGAACATCGATCCGCGTCTCAAAGCCTTCCACGTTCACGCTGCGCAGGAGCAGCATGGAGTGGCTGACGGAGTACTGCCAAACTTGGAACTCGCGTTCCCACTCTGCGATCTTCGCCATGTCACCCTCCGGAAAGAAAACCAGGCTTGGGAACCTGCACTACGGACCCACCTCGATAGAATGTGATGCTATCCCATGAGCGATCACCAACTCGTACGGCCTTCCCCACGTGGTACATCTCCCGTTCCGTCGCAAACCAGTTACTCCCACTACCGTTGCGATAAGCGCTAGAGAACTGCTCGCCGGGATTAGCTCCGCGGAACCCAGGGGCATTGCGTAGTCGAGGTTGGTCGGGTTCGCCGGGTTCGTGCGTGACGTGACGTCATGTCCGGTGTGCGGTAAGGGAACTCGGACAGCA
>NZ_JBSGTX010000036.1:0-83516 GCF_053607625.1 Streptomyces sp. NPDC055103 | reverse complement strand
TGTCGTTGATTTTTTTTTTTACTCCCTCGCCCCTCACCTTCCGCCTCACCCAACCCGGGGGGAGGGCCCCGTTTTCCCCGCCCCCCACCCCCCGGGGGGGCGGCCGCCTGACTTCAGGCGGCGCCCCACGTCGTCTGCGCGCCTCCATGCCTGCCCGCGTGCCCTGGCGCATTTCCACCGACAGGTGGCGAAGATGAGAAATCGCAGGTGACGTAGCTCACGTTTGATGTGTGGATCGCCTCCCTTCGTCCCCTTTGCGTGGGGGGCGGAGCGGTGAATATGCCCAATTGACGGACTCCTGGGCATGGGTGAAACCTTCTGCGGCGCTCGCTTCGTGGCTACGGTGAGACGCGAAACGAGGGGGCAGGCATCGAGCCCCGGGCTTCGCGGTCACGCTCCCCTCGCCCGGATCCGTTCTGCTGATCCGAGTGATCCGGTCCGCACGTCAGGGACCTCACGTTCCCCAGGTGCCGGTGACAGCCCGTCAGAGGCCGGCCGGCGTCATGGGTGACGGCGACGCGTCGGCACACGAGACGGTCGCGTACAGATGACTGGCGGGCCCGTGCGGCAGGTGCGATGTGTGCTGACAGGAGCAGAGTGAACATCTCGGTGGACGACGTCAGAGTCAAGGCCAAGGCCCTCTACGAGGCACGCGCGACGGGCCGCCCCATCCCTCCCCTCACCGACGAGTACCCGGCGCTGGACATGCACGACGGATACGCCGTCCAGCGGGAAGTGGTCGGGATGCTCACCGCGGCCGGCGACAGCGTCGTCGGCTACAAGGCGGGACTCACCTCCGTCCCGATGCAGGAGCTGTTCGGCGTCAGCACCCCGGACTACGGACCGGTGCTGGGATCGACGGTGTACGAGAACGGGGCCACCACACCGGACGGGGCGTTCATCGCGCCCAAGGTCGAGGCGGAGATCGTCTTCCGGCTCGGCGCGCCCCTCAAGGGGCCCGGTGTCACCGTGGCCGCCGCGCGGGAGGCGATCTCCGAGGTGATGGCCGGGCTCGAGATCGTCGACTCCCGGATCGAGGACTGGCGGATCCGGCTCGCCGACACGATCGCCGACCTCGCCTCGAACGGCGCGGTGGTGCTCGGCACTCCGGTCGCCCTGCCCGAGGACGACTTCGACGTACGCCTGATCGGCATGGCCTTCTCCCGTAACGGCGCACTCGTGGCGACCGGAGCCGGTGCCGCCGCTCTGGGGGATCCGGTCGCGGTCGTCGCCTGGCTGGCGAACGTCCTCGGCGAGCACGGAGTGACGCTCGAAGCGGGGCAGTTGATCATGACGGGTGCCCTGCACGCCGCGGTCGCGATGAGTCCCGGAGACAGCTTCGTGGCGGAGTTCGACCGGCTGGGCACCGTCACTCTTCATGTGGGCGACGCGTAGACCACCGACGTGCGCCCCGAGGTGAACCTCTGGACAGGGAAGGGAGAAGCAGCCATGAAGCGAAACGGGCGCCTGCCCGTGGCCGTCCTCGGCGCCGGCCTCATCGGAGTCGATCTGGCAGAGAAGATCATGCGTTCGGAGTTCCTCGACTGCGGCCTGGTGGTGGGACGCGACGCGAACACGCCCGGCCTGCGACAGGCGGCCGACCTCGGTCTTCCCATCGGGACGCGCGGCATCGAGTCCCTCCTGGACGCTCCGCGGCCGTTCGGCATCGTGTTCGACGCGACCAACGCCATGGCCCATGCCGAGCACGCCGAACGCCTGCGTCTGACGGGCACGAAGCTCGTGGACCTGACGCCGAGCAAGGTGGGGCGGATGGTGATTCCGAGCGTGAACGGGACGGAGGTCCTGGGCAGCGACGACATCAACATGATCAGCTGCGGCGGCCAGGCCTCGATTCCGGTCCTGCACGCGATCACCCAGGGACACCGGGTCGAGTTCGTCGAGGTCGTCACGACGGCCGCCAGCCCGAGCGTCGGGCGCTCCACCCGGCTCAATCTCGACGAGTACATCGAGACCACGCAGGACGCGGTACGCGATTTCACCGGCGTCAAGGACGTCAAGGCGATCCTCAACGTCAGCCCGGCCAGACCGCCGGCCACCTTCAGGGTCGCCATGTCGATGCTGGGGGAGGGGTTCGGCACCGCTTCGGTGAACGCGGCCGTCACGGCGGCGGCCGAGCAGGTCCGCTCCTTCGCGCAGGGGTACCGGATCACCGCGTGTGTCGTGGAGGAGAACAAGGTGTTCGTCGCCGCGGAGGTCACCTCGTCCGGCGGACGCATCCCCCGGTACGCCGGCAACCTCGACATCATCAACTCGGCCGCGGTCCATGTCGCCGAACAGTGCGCGGCGGTCGGCCCGGCGGGCATCGGAACGGAGACGTCATGAGCACGGCACCCTCTCCCGCCGGCGCCGGAAAGCCGGTGCTCATCCACGACGCGTCCCTGCGCGACGGGCATCACGCCGTCCGCCACCAGCTGGACCGCGAACAACTGCGTGCCTACGCGCGGGCGGCGGACACCGCCGGCGTACCGGTGGTCGAGGTGGGGCACGGCAACGGTCTTGGAGCCTCCTCCCTCCAGGTCGGGCAGGCCCGCCTCGGTGACGACGAGATGCTGTCGGTCGTACGGGAGGCCCTGCGCGACAGCAGGATGGCCGTCTTCATGCTGCCGGGCTGGGGCACGACCGCCGACCTGGAACGGGCCATCGCCCATCAGGTCGACGTGGTGCGGATCGGCACCCACTGCACCGAGGGAGACCTCGCCGAACGGCATCTGGGCTTCCTCCGCGAGCAGGGCGTCGACGCCCAGGCCGTCCTTCTGATGAGCCACATGGCGACCCCCGAACGGCTGGCGAGCGAATGCGCTCGGCTGGTGGAGTTCGGCGCCAACGCGGTGGGCATCATGGACTCCTCCGGCCACTACCTCCCGGCCGACGTCACCGAGCGCATCGGCGCCATGCGGGAAGCCGTGGACGTACCGGTGATGTTCCACGCCCACAACAACCTCGGGATGGCGGTCGCGAACTCGATCGCCGCCGTGGAAGCGGGCGCGGACATCCTGGACGCCTGCGCCCGGGGCTTCGGGGCGGGCGCCGGGAACACCCAGCTGGAGGTCCTGGTACCCGTGCTCGAACGCATGGGCTTCCGGACGGGAATCGACCTCTACGGTCTGCTGGACGCGGCCGACCTCGCCGAGCGCGAACTCATGCCGGCCCCGCCCACCATCGACTCGGTGAGTGTCGTCAGCGGCCTGGCCGGAGTGTTCTCCGGGTTCAAGCACCGGGTCCTGGACATCGCGCGGCGTGAGGACGTCGATCCGCGTGACGTCTTCTTCGCACTGGGCAAGAGGCAGGCCGTGGCGGGCCAGGAGGACCTCATCGTCGAGGTGGCCCTGGAGTTGAAGGCGGCGCGCAGTGCGTGAGAGCCGCGAGCCCGCGGCTCCCGGTCGGGCGAGGACAGCGAGGGAAGAGCCAGCCGTGTACGAGGTACTCAAGGACATCCTGGTCAGCGACCTCCACGTACGGGAGCGGGATGTCGTACCCACCGCCACCAGGGACGAGGTGGGGCTGGACTCGCTGGCCGTGCAGGAACTCGCCACCGTGCTGAACGAACGGCTCGGCATCGAGGTCCACGACTACGAACTGCTGGACACCCGCACCCTCGCCGACGTGGCCCGCCTGATGGCGGAACGGCGGCCGGGGGACTGACCCCCGCGGTCGGTCCGGGCACCGTTCGCACGACTCCGCGCGGCGGAGTCCCTCCACCGGGAGTCCCATGTCTCATCCAACCTTGCGCGCGGTCCTCGAGACCGTCGCCTCCTACAAGCCGTCCGAAGGCGCCCACGGCTCGACCGGACGCCCTCGCCCCCTCTCGGCGAACGAGTCGCCGCACACCCCGCTGCCCGGCATCGTCGAGGCGATCGCGGGGGCCGGCGCCACCGTCAACCGCTATCCGGACCCCGGCTGCGGACCGCTGATACGCGCCATAGCCGAGGCCCACGGGATCCCGGAGGACCGGATCGCCGTCGGCGCCGGCTCCGTGGCCCTCCTCCAGACGCTGTTCCAGTCGATCGCCGACCCCGGCGCCGAAGCCGTCCACGCCTGGCCGTCGTTCGAGGTCTACCCCACGCTCGCGGCCCTGGCCGGAGTGGAATCCGTACAGGTACCGCTGGACGACGACACGCATGACCTGCGGGCCATGGCCGACCGGATCTCCTCACGGACCCGGCTGGTGATCGTCTGCAACCCCAACAACCCGACGGGCACGGTCGTCGGCCACGAGGAACTCCGGGAGTTCGTCGAGTCCGTACCCCCGACCTGCCTGGTGGCCGTCGACGAGGCCTACCACGAGTACGTCCGCGGCCCGGCGGCCCCCAGCGCCCTGCGACTGTGCGCCGCGCACCCGAACCTGGTCGTGCTGCGCACCTTCTCGAAGGCCTACGGACTCGCCGGACTGCGGACCGGATATCTCGTCGGCGACGCCCATGTCGTCGAGCGGCTGCGCAGGACGAGTCTCCCCTTCGCGGTGAGCACCGTCGCACAGCGGGCGGCGGTCGCGGCCCTCGGACTCGAGGAGCACCTGCTCCGCCGGGTCGACAGCACGGTCGCGGAACGCACCCGCGTGCGCGACACCCTGACGGCCCGCGGCTGGGACGTCCCGGACAGCCAGGCGAACTTCCTCTGGCTGGGACTCGGCCCGCACGCGGCCGGCTTCGGCGCGTGGTGTGCGAGCAGGGACGTCACGGTACGGGCGTTCCCGGGTGTGGGCGTGCGCGTGTCGATCGGTTCCGCCGAGGACAACGACCAGTTCCTCGCCGCGGCGGACGCGTGGCGCTCCTCGCGGCAGACGACCCCGGCGGGAGCCGGGCAGACGCGCCAGGTTTGCAAGGAGGCGGAAGTATGACCACTCTTCACACCGCACGCGCCGCGCTGGTCCCGGACGCCGCCGGGGTCTCCCGCCACGTGGTCGTCGCACCGGGCATGTGCAGCGGCGGCTCCCTGGTGTTCGGCCGGATCGGCGACTGGACCTGGGAGGTGGTGAGCGAGTCGTGCCGGATCAACGTCCACGCGGCCCGGACCGCCGAGGGGGACCCCGCCTATCTGTCCTTCTACTACTTCCACGTACGCGGCGGAGACGTCGTCCATCCCCACGGTCTCACCTTCGGCGACGAACTCCGGGTCGACTCCCGGTCGTTCCAGTTCGGCAGCCAGTCGGTCATCACCCTGCACCGGCTGGCCCCCGCCGGCCTGGAACTGCCCGACGGACCGCTGGACCCGGCGGAGGTGTACGAACACCCCCACCCGGACTGCCTGTACGCGGAGAACTTCAACCGGTGGATCGCCCGCAGCACGGCGGGCAGCAACCGCGGGCTCTCCCAGGTGACACCTCCGGACTTCACCTACCAGGAGCTGCCCGCGCTGCCGAACGCCTACTCCCCCCGGTCCCTCGTGGGCCGGGCCCGGGCCACCGGAAGCTTCCTCTCCGAGGGCCCGCCGGGACTCCACGAGGTCGGGAAGCCCGAGACCTTCACGTACGCCCTGGACATCGTGCGCGACCTCAACGGCGCCGGACTGATGTACTTCGCCTCGTACTTCGCCGTCTTCGACACGATGCTGCTGCGTCTGTGGCGCTCGCTGGGACGCACCGACGAGGAGTTCCTGCGGCGCAAGGTGCTCGACCAGAAGATCGGCTACTTCGGCAACGCCGACCCCGGCACGGTCTTCGCCGTCACCGTGCGCCGATGGCGCAGCACCGGATCCCCCGGCGTCGAGATCGCCGACATGGCCCTGCGCGACACGGCGACCGGGCAGCTGATCGCCGTCACCGCGATCGAGATCGAGGCAGCGGGCCTCCGCTCCTCCGACGCCTCATGAACGGCGAGACCGCCGACGGCGTGACGGTGTGGCTGACCGGCCTGCCCAGCGCCGGAAAGACCACGATCGCGCTGACCGCGGCCGCCGAACTGCGCTCCGCGGGACGCCGGGTGCACATCCTGGACGGCGACGAGCTGCGCGCGCACCTCACCTCCGACCTCGGCTTCTCCCGCGAGGACCGGGAGGTGAACGTCCGCCGCGTCGGCTACGTCGCCCAGCTGCTCGCCTCCCACGGCGTGACGGTGCTGGTCCCCGTCATCGCCCCGTACGCGGACGCCCGCGCGGCGGTGCGCGCACGGCACGAGGCCGACGGCACGGCGTACGTCGAGGTGCACGTGGCGACGCCGGTCGAGGTGTGCGCCGTACGCGACGTGAAAGGTCTCTACGCCCAGCAGGCCAGGGGCGAGATCTCCGGACTCACCGGCGTGGACGATCCGTACGAGCCGCCGGCCGCACCGGATCTGCGGATCCCGGCGCACGAGCAGAGCCGGGCGGAGTCGGCGCGGACGCTGATCACGCTGCTGCGGAAGAAGGGGTTGGCATGACGACGGCGACGACCCGGTCCGAGAGAACCGGCGACCCGTGGGCACTGACCCACGCGGACGCGCTGGAGTCGGAGGCGGTGCACATCTTCCGCGAGGTGGCGGGCGAGTTCGAGCGGCCGGTGATCCTCTTCTCCGGCGGCAAGGACTCCATCGTCATGCTGCACCTGGCGCTGAAGGCCTTCGCTCCCGCCCCCGTGCCGTTCGCGCTGCTGCACGTCGACACCGGACACAACTTCCCCGAGGTCCTGGCCTACCGGGACCGTGTGGTCGCGGCCCATGGTCTCCGCCTCCATGTGGCGTCCGTACAGGACTACATCGACCGCGGTGTCCTCAAGGAGCGCCCCGACGGGACCCGTAACCCGCTGCAGACACTGGCCTTGACGGAGAGGATCCAGTCGGAGCGGTTCGACGCGGTCTTCGGCGGCGGCCGCCGCGACGAGGAGAAGGCCCGCGCCAAGGAACGGGTGTTCAGCCTCCGGGACCAGTTCTCCCAGTGGGACCCGCGCCGCCAGCGCCCCGAGCTGTGGCGGCTCTACAACGGCCGGCACGCCCCCGGCGAACACGTCCGCGTCTTCCCGCTGTCCGACTGGACCGAGCTCGACGTGTGGCAGTACATCGCCCGCGAGGGCATCGAGCTGCCGGAGATCTACTTCGCCCATGAGCGCGAGGTCTTCCAGCGCTCCGGTATGTGGCTGCCCGTCGGGACGTGGGGCGACCCGAAGGACGGCGAGACCGTCGAGAAGCGACGCGTCCGCTACCGCACGGTCGGCGACATGTCCTGCACCGGCGCGGTCGACTCCGAGGCCGTGACCCTCGACCAGGTGATCGCGGAGATCACCGTGTCCCGGCTGACCGAGCGGGGCGCCACGCGCGCCGACGACAAGCTCTCCGAGTCCTCCATGGAGGACCGCAAGCGCGAGGGGTACTTCTGAGCATGACCAGGACCAGGATCACGCAACCCTCGACCACGACCCTTCTGCGGTTCGCCACCGCCGGATCCGTCGACGACGGCAAGTCCACGCTGGTGGGCCGGCTGCTGCACGACTCCAAGTCGGTCCTGGCCGACCAACTGGAGGCCGTGGAGCGGGCGTCGGCCGACCGCGGCCAGGACGCGCCCGACCTCGCCCTGCTCACCGACGGTCTGCGCGCCGAACGCGAACAGGGCATCACGATCGACGTCGCCTACCGCTACTTCGCCACCCCGAAGCGGCGGTTCATCCTGGCCGACACGCCCGGACACGTGCAGTACACCCGCAACATGGTCACGGGTGCCTCCACCGCCGAACTGACCGTGATCCTGGTCGACGCCCGCCACGGAGTCGTGGAGCAGACCCGCCGGCACGCCGCCATCGCCGCGCTGCTGCGCGTCCCGCAGGTCGTCCTGGCGGTCAACAAGATGGACCTCGTCGGCTACCGCGAGCCGGTGTTCGCCGCGATCGTGGCGGAGTTCACGGCGTACGCGGCCGAGCTCGGCATCCCCGAGGTCACCGCGATCCCGATCTCGGCTCTGGCCGGGGACAACGTGGTGGAGCCGTCCGCGGTCATGGACTGGTACAGCGGCCCGACGGTCCTCGAGCACGTGGAGACCGTCCCGGTCGGCGACGACCGGAACCACCGCCACGCCCGGCTTCCGGTGCAGTACGTCATCCGCCCCCGGACCGCCGAACACCCCGACTACCGCGGCTACGCCGGACAGATCGCGGCCGGTTCCCTCCACGTCGGCGAGGCGGTCACGATCCTCCCGGCCGGCCGTACGACGAGGATCTCCGGCATCGACCTGCTCGGCACGCGCGTCGACATCGCCTGGACCGGGCAGTCGGTGACCGTCCTCCTGGAGGACGACATCGACGTCTCGCGCGGCGACCTGATCGTGCCGACGACGGACGCCCCGCCGACCACCCAGGACATCGAGGCGACCGTCTGCCACGTGGCCGACCAGCCACTCACCGTCGGGCACCGGGTACTGCTCAAGCACGGCACCCGCACGGTCAAGGCCGTCGTCACGGACATCCCCGCCCGGCTCACCCTCGACGACCTCTCCCTGCACCCCCACTCCGGCCGGCTCGTCGCCAACGACATCGGCCGCATCAGGATCCGCACCGCCGAGCGGCTGCCCGTCGACTCCTACGCCGACTCGCGCCGCACTGGCTCCTTCATCCTGATCGACCCCGCCGACGGCACCACCCTGACCGCGGGCATGATCGGCGAGTCCTTCGCCGCTCCCGCACCGGTCAACGGCACGGCCCCCGACGACGACGGCTGGGACTTCTGACGGGAGACGGGTCCCGAGCGAAGCTCATCGCCCGGCCGTCCCCTCCGTCGCCCGGTCCGACAGCACCTCGCCGATCAGAGCCAGCGGAGCGGGATCCAGCATCTCGTAGTGGCCGCACGCGACGTCGAATGCTGAGAGCCGCCCGCCGCCGTACACCCGCCAGGCGTCCGGGGCGGCGCCCGGGCCGTCCGACGCGGCCCGGAAGTGGACCACGTCCACACCACGCGTCCGCACCGGAGAGGTCCGCAGCGCGTCCACCGCCGACCGCACCGCGAGCCGCGCGCCGTCCACCGCCCGCTCCCCGAGCAGCGCGATCTGCTCCGGCGGCGTCCCGTCCGCGGCGAACCCGGCCGACCCGGCCACGTGCCGGTGCGTCTCCTCCCAGTCGGGCAGCCCCTCCTCGGGAGCCGGATACGAGTCGAGCAGGGCCACGAACTCCACAGCGTGCCCCGTCGCCACCAGTTCCGCGGCCACTCCGTACGCGAGGGTGCCGCCGACCGACCATCCGACCAGCCGGTACGGTCCCTCCGGCTGCACCTCCAGGATCCGCCGCGTGTACTCCCGCACCAGCTCCTCCGGCTTGCGCGCACCGCCCTCCGGGTCGGTGAGGCTCGGCGCCTGCAGCCCGTACAGCGGCACGTCCGGATCCAGGTGCGGCAGCAGCCGGGCGTACGGCCAGGCGAGACCGCTCGCCGCGTGCACCGCGAACAACGGCCTCAGCCGTCCGCCGGTCCGCAGCGGCAGCAGCACGTCCAGGCCGGAGCCGTCCCCCTCGCCGTCGAGCCGGCGTGCGAGGGCCGCCGGGGTCGGCGCCTCGAACAGCGCGCGGACGGACAGGCCGGTACCGAGCACCGCACGCACCCGGCTCACCAGCCGGGTCGCGAGCAGGGAGTGCCCGCCCAGATCGAAGAAGCCGTCGTCCGGGCCGACCCGTTCCACCCCGAGCACCTCGGCGAACAGCGCGCACAACGGCTCCTCGTGCGCGTGCGCCGCCTCCCGGCGGGCAGTGGTGCCGTACGTGGGGGCCGGCAGCGCCCGCCGGTCCAGTTTGCCGTTCGGCATCAGCGGGAACCGCTCCAGCCGCACCACCGCAGACGGCACCATGTAGTCCGGCAGCGTGTCACGGGTGAAACGCCGCAGCTCCGCGCCGTCCAGCGTGGTCCCGGGCGCGGCCACGGCGTACGCGACCAGCCTGCGGTCGCCCGCCCGGTCCTCCCGTACGACCGCGACGGCCTGCGCCACGCTCTCGTGCCGCAGCAGGGCGGCCTCCACGTCGCCCAGTTCGATCCGGAAGCCCCGGACCTTCACCTGACCGTCCAGCCGGCCCAGATACTCCAGCTGCCCGTCCGTCCGCCACCGCACCTGGTCGCCCGTGCGGTACATCCGGCCGCCGGGCGCGCCGAACGGGCAGGCCACGAAGCGCTCCGACGTCAGAGACGGCCGGTTCAGATAGCCGCGGGTGACGCCCGCGCCGGCGATGTACAGCTCGCCCGTCTGCCCCACCGCGACCGACTGGAGCCACGGATCCAGCACGTACACCCTGGCGTTGGGCACCGGACGGCCGATCGGCGGATCGCCGTCGCCGTCCTCGTCGCCGCTGCGCCACCACGTCGAGTAGGTGGTCGCCTCGGTCGGGCCGTAGATGTTGGTGACCGCGCAGCCGGGCACCCGCTCCCGCAGCTCGCGCAGCAGGGCGTGCGGCACCGCCTCCCCGCCGAGCACCACGTGCCGTGCCGACACCTCGAAGGCGCCGCCCGCCGGCATGCTCGCCATCGCCGAGGGAACGCCGCTGACCAGGCTCCCCTGCCAGCCGTCCCGTTCGAGCAGGGCGAACAGGTCGTCGACCAGCTCGAAGGAGCCACCGAGTGCCAGGGTCGTGACGATCTCGAAGACCGACACGTCGAAGCTGAGCGAGGTGGACGCCAGGACCCGGGCCATGCCGTCGGCGCCGAAGTGGTCCTCGACGGTCGCCACGAAGTTGACGGCGTTCGCGTGCTCGACGACCACGCCCTTCGGGACACCGGTCGTGCCCGAGGTGTAGATGACGTAGGCGGGATGCCGGGGGAGGAGCGGCGCGGGCCGCTCCGCGTCCACGACGTCCCCGCCCTCCTGCTCCTCGACGCGCCGCGCCACCGAGGGGTCGTCCAGGACGAGCGCGGCCGTCCCCTCGGGCAGTACGCCCCTGGTCGCCCCGGTGACGACCGCGAGCCGGGGCCGTGCGTCGCCGAGCATCCGCGCCACCCGGTCGGCCGGGTAGCGCACGTCCACCGGCACATACGCGGCCCCGGTCTTGAGCACGGCGAGCAGCGCGACGACCATGTCCGCGGTCCTCGGCAGCGCCAGGGCCACCCGGCTCTCCGGTCCCGCGCCCTCGGCGAGCAGCACCCGCGCCAGACGGTTCGCCCGGCGGTTCAGCTCCCCGTAGGAGAGGTCCCGCCCCTGGTGGCTGAGGGCGGGCCGGCCGGGGTCCCGCGCGGCGCGCGCCTCGATCAGGGCGGGCAGCGTGGCCGCGGGCACCGGACGGTCGGTGGCGTTCCACTCCTCGAGCACCCGCCGGCGCTCGCCGTCCGACAGGACCGGCAGGCCGCCGGCCTCGCGGTGCGGATCGTCGGCGATCGCCTCCAGGATCCGTTCGAACCGCGCGGCGATCCCCTCCACCGTCCCGCGCGCGAGCAGATCGGGCCGGAAGTCGATCCGTATGCCCAGCTCCTCGCCCGGCGTGCAGATCAGGGAGAGCGGATAGTGGGTGGCGTCGAACCCGGTGACGCCGACGAGGAGGGCCTCGCCGAGACGCCGCTCGCCCGAGCCCATCGGATAGTTGTCGAAGACCGTCGTGGTGTCGAACAGCGCCCCGAAGCACGCCTGTTGCTGGATCTCCGTCAGCCCGACGTGGTGGTGGTCGAACAGGTCGAGCTGCTCGTCCTGGACCCGTGCGAGGAGATCGAGCAGCGTGTCCCGCGGGCCGATCCGCACCCGCGCCGGAACGGTGTTGATGAGCAGCCCGACCATCGTCTCGACACCGTCGACGTCGGCGGCCCGCCCCGACACCGTCATCCCGAACAGCACGTCGGCCTGCCCGGTCAGCTGCCGCAGCACCAGCCCCCAGGCCACCTGCATCACCGTGCCGAGGGTGACCCCGGCCTCCCGCGCCCGGTCCGTCAGCGCGGCGGTACGCGCGGCGGGCAGCCCCCGCACCACCCGCTCGGGCACCACCGCGCCCGCGCCCCGCGCCCTCGGCGCCACCAGCGTCGGCCCCTCGATCCCGGCCAGCGCCTCAGCCCAGGCGTCCCGGGACCACTCCGGGTCCACCTCGCCGAGCCAGTCCAGATAGGAGGTGTACGAGGGGGCGGCCGGCAGTAGGTGAGCCGCGGTGCCCGCTCCGGCGCCGTACAGCTGGAACAGCTCGTCGAGCAGGATCGAGGTGGACCAGCCGTCCAGAATGATGTGATGGTTCGTCAGCACGAAGCGCCACCGGGCACCGACGCCCGCGCCGTTGCCGTCGGCGTCGCCGCCCAGGCGGATCAACAGGAAGCGGATCAGCGGTGGTCGGGCCGTGTCGAAACGCCGCCCCCGCTCCTCCTCGACCAGCCGCGACGCCTCGGCCTCCCGGTCGGCGGGCGCCGTCCCGGTGAGATCGGCCGTCCGCCATTCCAGCGGGACGCGGGACGACACGAAGCGTACGGGCGCGCCCGACGCGTCCGTACGGAACCCGGACCGCAGGCTGTCGTGCCGGTCCTGGAGCACCTGGCAGACGTCCCGCAGAAGAACCGGGTCGACAGGACCCTCGAAGTCCAGGGCCAGCTGCGTGGTGTAGATGTCCTGGCCGTCCGTGTCGAACGCCGTGTGGAAGAACAGCCCTTGCTGGAGCGGCGCGGGCCTCGACGTCCGCTCGTGTGGGTGTTCGCGGGTGCGGTCCTGAGCGGTCACGCCGTTCCTCCCGGTTCGCAGGTGGGGGTGGTCAGGGTCTCCAGTGCCTCGAACCAGGCGTCGGCCAGGGCCTCCACCCGGTGCCGCTCCAGCAGGGCCTCGGGGTAGGCCCAGGTCGCGTGGAGCTCCGGCCCGTCCCCGCGGTCGTGGACGACCGCGGACACCTCCAGGAGGTGGGTCAGGGGCATCTCGGGGTCGCCGCCTCCGCCGACCGCGCCGGCTTCCGGCGCGAGTCCCCAGTCGGACCCGTCGGGCCGGTCGGACCCGTCGGGCCGGTCGGACCCGTCGGGCCGGTCGAACCGGCCCAGGTAGTTGAACAGGATCTGCGCCCGGGGCTGCGCTGCGAGCACGGGCGCGGTCCCCGGGTGGAGATGGCGCAGCAGACCGAAGCCGAGCCCCTTGTCCGGCATGCTCCCGAGCTGGTCGTTCACGGCCCGTACGGTGCCGTCCGGATCGTCCGGCCGCCCCGGGAGCCGTACGGGGAACATGCTGGTGAACCAGCCCACGGTCGCCGACAGGTCGAGCCCGCCGACGATCTCCTCGCGGCCGTGCCCCTCCACGTCCACGAGGAACGGGGTGTCGTCCCGGGCGTCGTCCGGGCCGGGCGCCGTACGCCAGTGCCCCGCGGCTGTGCTCAGCGCGCCGAGCAGCACCGCGTTCACACCGACGCCGAGCCGGGCGGGTACGCGGGTCAGGAGCGGCTCCGTCCGATCGGCGGGCAGGACCCTGGTGACGGTGCGCTTGGAACCCTCGGCATCACGGGTGGCCACGAGCCCCGCCCCCCTGACGAGATCGTCGGCGCCCTCGAAGAGCCCCAGCCAGAAGGGGAGTTCGGGCACCCGTCCGCGCGCCTCGCGCTCCAGGAGGCGTGCCCAGTCGGCGAACGACACGGGCGCGAAGTCCGGCCCCGCCGTCCGGGGGGCTGCGCCGTCGCTCAGGTCCTCCAGGAGGATCCGCCACGAAACGCCGTCCACGACCAGGTGGTTGATCATCAGGAGCAACCGACCGGGCCGGCCGGGACCCGCGTCGAACCACACCGCCTGGAGCATGTTCCCGTACTCGGGCGCCAGTCGCCGCCGTGCCGCGTCCGCCTCGGCGCGGACCAGGTCCGCGATCCCGCCTGCCGCCGCACCGGCCGTGTCGATCCGTACGACACGCCCGGTCGCGTCGACCGCACCGCGCGGGAGGACCTCAAGCCGCCACGCGGGGGTGCGTGTCAGCCGCGCCCGCAACACGTCGTGCCGGTCGAGCAGCGACTGGACCACCGCCCGCAGCCGTGGCAGGGACAGATCGGACGGGGTGCGGACGAGCACGGACTGGTGGAAACCGCCGACGGGGCCACCCCGTTCGCGCTGCCAGTGGAGGATCGGCGTGAGCGGTACGTCGCCGGCCGACGGAACAGGGGCCGTGCCGGACGTCGGTCCCTGGGCCGTGCCGGACGTCCGTCCGTGGGCCGTGCCGGACGTCGGCGCCTGGGCCGTGCCGGACGTCGGCGCCTGGGCCGTGCCGGACGTGGGCGCGGATCCTTCCGCCGGTGCTCCCGGCTTGGGCGGCCGTACCTTCGCGTGGGCGGCCAGTGCGGCGACGGTCCGGTACCGGAAGACGTCCCGCGTGGAGATCGCCAGACCTCGTGAACGGGCCCGGGACACCAGCCGGATCGACACGATGCTGTCGCCGCCGAGCTCGAAGAAGTCGTCCTCGACGCCGACGCCGGGCCGTCCGAGGATGGCGGCGAACAACTCGCAGAGGATCGTCTCGGCCGGGGTGCTCGGCACCCGGACCGCCCTCGCCTCCCCGGCCGCGGAGGCGGGTCCGTGCGGGGCGGGCAGCGCTGACCGGTCGAGTTTCCCGTTGGGCGTGAGGGGAAGCCCGTCGGGGAGCGCGACGACGGTGGGGACCATGTACGCGGGCAGCGCCTGCCGTGCCCACTCGGCGAGTGCGGAGGCGAGGCCCTCGGCGCTGGCGGCTTCGTCAGCGGTGCCGACAGCCGTGCCGGCGGCCCGGACGGGTGCGACGTACGCGACGAGCCGGCGCTCGCCCGGCGGGTCCTCGCGCACCACGACGGCGCTGCGAACGACGTCAGGGTGCCGGTCCAGGACCGCCTCGATCTCGCGGGGCTCGATGCGGAAGCCGCGCAGTTTCACCTGGTCGTCGGAGCGCCCGAGGAAGTCGAGTTCCCCTGCGGAGGTCCACCGGACCAGGTCGCCGGTGCGGTAGAGGCGGGTGCCGGGCGGACCGTAAGGACCGGCGACGAACCGCTCGGCGGTCAGCCCCGGGCGGCCGAGGTAGCCCCGGGCCACACCGGCACCCCCGATGTACAGCTCGCCCGGCACTCCCACGGGAACCGGCCGCAGCGCGTCGTCGAGGACGTACACCCGGGTGTCGCCCAGCGGGGAGCCGAGTGGCGGGTGCGCGGCGTTGTGCGGGCCGAGCGGGGCCGCGAGGGACCAGATGGTCGTCTCGGTGGGCCCGTACACATGGATGACCTCCGCGGCGAGGGCGGTGAGGCCGCCGGCCAGGGCGGGTGGCAGCGCCTCGCCGCCGACGAGGACGCGCAGTCCCCGGACCGCGTCGGGGACCTCGGCCACGAGGCCCGACCACAGGGAGGGGGTCGCCTGGAGGGTGGTGACGCCGTGCCGTCCGATCAGCCCGGCGAGGGCCTGCGGCTCGCGCACCTCGTCGGGAGAGGCGAGGACGACCGCGGCCCCGTCGAGCAGGGGCAGGAGAAGCTCCAGGTGGGCGATGTCGAAGGCGACGGTCGTCACGGCGAGCAGGCGGTCGGTGGGGCCCAGCGGCAGCCGGTTCCGCAGGGCGGTGAGCAGATGGGCGAGATTGCGGTGGCTGACGGCGACCCCCTTCGGCCGGCCCGTCGAACCGGAGGTGTAGAGGACGTACGCCGTGGTGTCGGCCGGGATCGCCTCGTCCGGGTCCGGGAGGGGGTTCGGGCTCCGGACAGGGGCCGGGCCTTCGGCACCGGACCCCGCCGCGAAGGCCCGGGGTTCGTCGAGCGCGAGCCAGTCGTCGCTGCCGAGGGCGTCTCGGGTGGCGCGGTCCGAGAGCACCAGGAGCGGCGCGGCCTCGGACAGGACCCACGCGACCCGGTCCTTGGGGTGGTGCGGATCGACCGGGAGGTACGCGGCACCGGTCCGGTGCACGGCGAGGAGCGCGACCAGGAGTTCGGGAGCGCGGTCCATGGCCACGGCGATCAGCCGCTCCGGGCTCGCGCCGAGCCGGCGCAGACGCCCGGCCAGCCGGTCCACCCGCGCGTCGAGCTCCGCGTACGTGATCCGGCGGGCACCGTGCAGCACCGCCGCCGCGTCGGGGGTCCTGGCGGCCTGCTCACGGAACCACCGCGCCACCGAACCGGTGCCCGGCGCCGATTTGGCCGCCGCGACGGCCGCCGAGCCGGGGGCGGGCCCGCTCCACTCCGTGAGGACGGTGTGCCGCTCGGCGGGCGACAGGACGTCCAGCTGACGCACCGGCCGGGTGGGGCGGGCGGCCGCGTCGGCGAGGAGCCGGGTGAAGTAGCCGGCGAGCCGTTCCGCGGTGGCGTGGTCGAAGAGGTCGCGGGCGTAGACGAGGGTGCCGTCCAGGCCTCCGTCGGACTCGGTGAGATCGAGGAGCAGGTCGAACGGGACGGTGCCGTACCGGCCGTGGTCCAGCACGTCGACGTGGAGTCCGGGCAGTTCCACGGTGCCGGTCGCGTTGTTCTGCAGACTCAGCATGACCTGGAAGAGGGGGTGCCGGGCCGCCGACCGCACCGGATCGACGGCGTCCACGACCCGCTCGAACGGCACGTCCTGGTGCTCCAGCGCGGCGAGGACCTCGGTGCGGACGCGGTCGAGCAGGTTGCCGAAGTCCGGGTCACCGGAGACGTCGGTCCGCACCACCACGGTGTTCACGAAGCAGCCGACCAGGTCGTCCAGACCGCTGTCGGCGCGTCCGGCGACCGGGCTGCCGACGAGGATGTCCGTTCCGGCGCCGAGCTGCCGCAGCAGGCCCGCCAGGGCGGCGTGCAGCACCATGAAGACGCTCGCGCCGTGCTCCCGCGCCAGGGCGACGACCCGCGCGTGGTCCTCTGGGGCGAGCCGGAACGGCACCGCCCCGGCGCGATGGGTGGCGGTGGCGGGGCGTGGCCGGTCGGCGGGCAGCCGGATCTCGTCGGGAGCGTGGGCCAGTGTGCGGGTCCAGTGGGCGAGCTGGCGGGCGAAGGGGCTCTCGGGATCGTCGGGTTCCCCGAGTGCCTCACGCTGCCACAGGGTGAAGTCGGCGTACTGCGCGGGCAGTTCCGGGAAGGCGGGGGACCGGCCCCGCAGCCGGGCGGCGTAGGCCGTGGAGAGGTCACGGAGGAAGGGGGCGGCGGACCAGCCGTCGAAGGCGATGTGGTGGATCGTGACCGCGAGGACGTGCTCATCGGGTGCGCAGGCGAGGAGTGCGGCCCGCACCGGCGCCTCCCGCGCCAGGTCGAAGGGGTGCTGCGACGCCGCGGCCACCGCCGTCTCGACGTCCCCCGGAGACGACACCTCCCGCACCGGCAGCTCGAACTCCGATACCTCCAGGACGCGTTGGCGGGGCGCTCCGTCGGTGACCGGGAACACGGTGCGCAGGCTCTCGTGCCGCCGCACCACGTCCCGCAGCGCGTCGCCCAGCGCCTCGGCGTCGAGCGGACCCGTCAGCCGCAGGGCGGTCGTGACGGTGTGCGAGGCGGCGCCCTCCGCCAGTTCGCCCTGCAGCCAGAACCGCAACTGGGAGAAGGACGGAGGCAGGACGTCCCCGCGTGGCCGGGGCCGCAGCGTCCCACGGTCGGCACCCGTGGTCGCGCCCCGCTCGGCGAGTCCGGCGAGTGCGGCGAGTCCGGCGGGCGTCGGCGACGCGAAGAGCGTACGGATCCCGATCCCGTCGTCCAGCACCTTGCGCAGCCGGTTCACCAGCCGGACGGCCAACAGGGAATGGCCGCCGAGCGCGAAGAAGTCGTCGTCCGCGCCGACCGCCGGCAAGCCGAGGACCTCGGCGAACAGCCCGCACACCAGCCGTTCGGCGGGCGTGCGGGGAGCGCGGGAGCCGGTGCCCTTCCCGGGGGCGGGCAGCGCCGCCCGGTCGAGCTTGCCGTTGGGAGTGAGGGGAAGCCCGTCGGGGAGCACGACGACCACGGGGGCCATGTAGTCGGGCAGCGTCCGTCGGGCGTGCTCGGTGAGCTCCGGAGCGGGATCGCCGTCGGTGTGCGGGGCGGGGACCACGTAGGCGACGAGGTCACGCTCCCCGGGCCGGTCCTCCCGTACGAGGACGGCGGCGCGGGCCACGGCCGGGTGGCGCTCCAGGGCGGCCTCGATCTCGCGGGGTTCGATGCGGAAGCCGCGTATCTTGACCTGGTCGTCGACGCGGGCGAGGAAGTCGAGCTCGCCGTCGGCGGTCCATCGGACGATGTCACCGGTCCGGTACATGCGGGTGCCGGGCGCGCCGTAAGGGTCGGCGAGGAAGCGTCCCGCGGTGAGTCCCGGGCGGCCGAGGTAGCCGCGGGCCAGTCCGGCGCCCGCGACGTACAGCTCGCCCGGCACCCCCACGGGCACCGGCCGGAGCCGCTCGTCCAGCACGTACACCCGCGTGTTCGCCATGGGCCGGCCGATCGGCGGCTTTCCGCCGTCCGCGTCCCGGGCCCGGTCCAGGCGCCTGAAGGTGGTGAACGTCGTGTTCTCGGTCGGTCCGTAGACATGGGTCAGCGCGGCGCCGGGGAAGTCCGTCAGCACCTGCCGCACCGCCCCCGCCGACGGCTGCTCGCCCCCCGTCCAGACATGTCTGAGCCGACTGAGCAGCGTACTTCTCTCCGCGACCAGCAGGTTGAAGAGCGAGGTGGTGAGGAACGCGCTCGTCGCGCCCCCCTCGGCGACGGCCCGCTCCAGCGCCTGCGGCGATGAGTCGCCTGCCGGCACCATCACGACGGTGCCGCCGCCGAGCAGCGGCACCCACAGCTCGTACGTCGAGGCGTCGAAGGAGTGCGGGGAGTGCGCGAGCACGCGCGCGTGGCCGCCGTCCGCCGCCCAGCAGGGATCGGCGGCGAGAGCGACGATGTTCCGATGGGTCACCAGGACGCCCTTGGGGCGGCCGGTGGAGCCGGACGTGTACATCGCGTACGCGGCCCGGTCGCCGGTGATGTCCGGCCACCCGCCCACATCCGTACTGAGGCCGTCCGTACCGAGGTCGTCCGTACCGGCGTCGTCCGTACCCAGGTCGTCCGGAATGAGGTCGACCGGTTCGAGATCGGCCGCGTCGATGAGCTGATCGAGGTCGAGCGGATCGGCGTCCGCGGCGGGCACCAGCACCAGCGGCACGCCGAGCGGCGCGCCCGCGAGGCCCTCGGCCCGCTCCTTCGTGGACGCGTCCGCCAAGACGAGGCAGGGCCGCGCCTCCTCCAGGATCGCGCGCTGCCGCTCTTCGGGATTGCGCGGGTCCAGGGGAAGGTAGGCGGCCCCCGTCTTCAGTACGGCGAGCAGGGCGACGACCAGCTCCGGCGAGCGGTTCACGGCCACGGCGACGAGCCGCTCCGGACCGGCGCCCCGCCGGCGCAGACGGCGGGCGAGGCGCTCGGCCCGCGTCTCGAGTCCCGCGTAGGTGAGCCGGGACGCGCCGCAGAACACCGCGATGGCGTCGGGCGCGGCCGCCGCGCGCCGACGCAGCAGCTCCGGTACGGAGTCGGCCGGGAGCGCCGTGTTCCGGCCGTTCCAGGTCTCCAGCGCCGTGCGGCGCTCGGCGGCGTCGAGAAGCTCCAGCAGGCCGATGCGCCGCTCCGGTGCGGCGACCGCCTGGGTCAGGAAGGCCGTGAAGTGGCGGACCAGACGCTCGGCGGTGTCGTGGTCGAAGAGGTCGCGGGCGTAGACCAGGGTGCCGTCGAGCGCCCCGTCGGTCTCCGTGACATCGAGGAGCAGGTCGAAGGCCACCGTCCGGTGAGGGTGGGCGTCCAGCAGGCGGGTGTCGAGGTGGGGGAGGCGCACGGCGGAGCCCGTGTTGTTCTGCAGGCTGAGCATGACGTGGAAGAGCGGGTGCCGAGCGGCCGAGCGCGGCGGGTTGACGGCCTCCACGACCTGCTCGAAGGGGACGTCCTGGTGGTCGAGCGCGGCCATCACCCCCGTCCGGGCCTGCCGGAGCAGGTCGTGGAAGTCGGGATCACCGGAGGCGTCGGTCCGGATGGTGACGGTGTTGACGAAGCAGCCGGCGAGGTCGTCGAGGCCGACGTCGGTGCGGCCGGCGACGGGGCTGCCGACCAGGATGTCGGTGCCGGCGCCGAGCCGTCCGAGGAGCCCCGCGAGTGCCGCGTGGAGGACCATGAAGGTGCTGGCGCCGTGCCGGAGGGCGAGCTCGGCGAGCTGCCGGAAGCTGTCGGGCGGCAGGTGGAAGGGGACGGTGCCGGCCCGGTGGGTGGCGGTCGCGGGGCGCGGTCGGTCGGTGGGGAGGGGGAGTTCGGCCGGGGCGTCGGCGAGGGCGCCGGTCCAGTGGGCCAGTTGCTCGGCGAAGAGGCTGCCGGGGTCGTCGGGCGCGCCGAGCTCCTTGCGCTGCCAGAGGGTGAAGTCCGCGTACTGGAAGGGGAGTTCGTCCCAGGACGGAGGGCGGCCGTCGAGGCGCGCGGTGTAGGCGTGCGAGAGGTCCCGGAGGAACGGTGCGACGGACCAGCCGTCGAAGGCGATCTGGTGCACGGTGATCGCGAGCACGTGGTCGTCGTGGGAGTGGGCTTGGTCGTGTGCTTGGTCCTGGTCCTGGTCCTGGTCTTGGACCTGGTCTTGGACCTGGTCTTGGTCTTCGCCTCGGTGGTCGTCCTGCCCGGGGGAGCCGACGGCGAGCAGGACGGCCCGCAGCGGGATCTCGTGCTCCAGGTCGAAGACGTGCTCGGCCGCGTCGGTCACGGCCGCCTCGACGCCCTCCTCCGCGACCCGCCGCACCGGCAGCTCGACCGTCACCTCCTCCAGGATCCGCTGCCCGGGCACTCCGTCGGTGACCGGGAAGACGGTGCGCAGGCTCTCGTGCCTCGTCACCACGTCCCGCAGCGCGTCGCGCAGTGCCGCCGCGTCGAGCCGGCCCGTCAGCCGGAGCGCCATCGAGGCGTTGGGCGACTCGCCGGCGCGGTCCATCTCTCTCTGGAACCAGAACCGCAGCTGCGAAAACGACAGAGGGATCACGGTGGTCTCGGCCTCTCGGGTCTCTCGGGTCAGTGCGCTCGGAATGCTTCGCGGAGGGTGTTCAGGGGACGCAGCCCGTCCAGGACGGTCTTGGCGTCGATGCCGAAGTCGATCAGGCAGGCGACCTCGTCCACGCCGATGCCGCGCAGCCGCTCGACCGTCGCCGTCGCCTCCTCCACCGTCCCGAAGAGGCCTCGCTGCTCGAAGTAGGTGTCGAACGACCGGGCGACGAGGAAGTCGAGGTCCTCGTCCTCCAGTGCGTCGACGTCGAAGTCCGGATCGAGGGCGCCGAACGACCGCGCGAGTAGATGGACCGAGCTTCTGAGGTAGGCACGCAGCGGCCCCTCGACGGTGGCGCGCACCTCGTCCCGGTCTGCGCCGAGGAAGGTGTGCAGCATCAGGACGACATGCCCCTCCCAGCCGTCGTGCGCTTCCCGCGCCGTCCGCCGGTAGGCGGCGATCTTCGCGGCGAGTTCGTCGACGTCCTGGTGCAGCAGATGGGTGAGGACTCCGGCCCGCGCCGCCGCCGCCGTACGGAAGGTGTCCGCGTCGCCGGCACTGGTCACCCAGAGGGGCAACTCCCTTTGCACCGGGGGCGGGAAGATCCGTACGGTCGCCGGGGCGCCGTTGCCGTCCACGACCTCGTGGCCGTCCCCGCGCCACAGCCCGCGGAGTTGCTCGACGCTGTCGGTCAGCAGGCGTTTGCGGTCCTCGTACGCCCCCCGGCTCAGCGCGAAGTCCACCGGGTGCCAACCGGAGGCGAGGGATATTCCGGCGCGACCGCCGGAGAGGTTGTCCACGACCGACCATTCCTCGGCGATCCGCAGCGGATGGTGGAGGGGCGCGACGACGCTCCCGGCGCGGATGGCGACGGTGCTCGTGATCATCGCGAGGGCGGCGCCCACCACGGACGGGTTCGGGTACAGCCCCCCGAAGGGGTGGAAGTGCCGCTCGGGCGTCCACACCGCGCGGAAGCCGTGCCGGTCGGCGAAACGGGCGCCCTCCAGCAGGAGTTCGTACCGTCCGGCGTCCCCTTCCGGTGTGCTGTCGTCGGCGAAGTAGAACAGGCTGAAGTCCATCGGGAATCCTTCGATAACCCTTGCCGTGCGTGATCCGGTCGGTGTCGCGGGCCCCTGCCCCCGTCAGCCGGGGCGGGGCATCCTCCGCAGCGCGGGCCGTGCCTTGCGGGCTCCGCTGAGCCGGGCCACGAGGCCGGCCACCGTGGGCGCGTCGAAGACCGTGCGGACCTGGACCTCCACCCCCAGCTCGGCGCGGACGCGGCTCACGAGCCGCGTGACGAGCAGCGAATGGCCGCCGAGCGCGAAGAAGTCGTCGTCGATCCCCACCGCGGGTCCCGCCGCGGAGAGCCCGAGGACCTCCGCGTACATCCGGCACAGCGCCTCCTCCTGCGGCGTCCGCGGTGGGCGGCCGCCCCCGTGTCGGCCGCCGCGCGAGTCGGTCATGGCCGGCAGGGCGGCCCGGTCGAGCTTGCCGTGCGGGGTGAGCGGCCACGCGTCGAGGACGACGATCACGGATGGCACCATGTACGCCGGGAGGTACGCGGCCGCCCAGTCGGCCACCGACGTGATGAGCGCCGCGTCGTCGGACGCCGCGAAGGGGACGTTGACATGGCGCTCGGGATCCCCCGCCGGTCCGGTCGCGCTCTCCGACAGGAAGTCCCACTCCCCGGACTCCCCGGACTCCCCGGACTCCCCGGACTCCCCGGACTCCCCGGACTCCCCGGACTCCCCGGATTCCCCGGATTCCCCGGACTCCCCGGAGGTGAATTCGGCGTCGACGTGGTCGGGTCCCCCCTTCGCGGACCAGCGCAGCGCCACGCGGTATCCCAGCCGCTCACCGAGCCGCGCCAGGTCCTCGGGGTCCGCGCCGGAGTCCGGCGACCCGCCCGACGCGCGCAGATCCTCGGCGAGACGCGCGTTCGGGACCCCGGCGACCCGGACGGGTACGGCGTCCGGCGCGCGGTCCCGCAAGGCGTCGGCGACGTCGTCGAGCGTACGGACGTCCGCTCCCCACAGCAGCTCCGCCACAGCACCGGCGCGCGACGGTGCCGCACCGGTCGGGGAGGGCGCGTCACCGGTGCGGGGCGGGGCGCCGGCCGTCCGCCGCAGGACGACGTCGTAGCGGTAGCGGGTCAGTTCGTTGTGATGGGTTCCGCGCTTCAGCCGTACGTCGCACGTCGCGAAGTGCGGCCCGGGACCCCCGGCGGCGACCGTCAACGACCGGAAGAACTCCGGGTCCACCAGCAGCTCCGGCTCCGCGGCCATGCCGCGCGCCACGGCCCGGCGGTACTCCCCGCTGCCCGGCAGGGCGCCCGCCGAGCGGGCCGCGACCGCCCCGTGAAAGGACTCCGCGAGCCCCAGGTGCCGGACGTCGCCGACGAACACCGATCCGCCGGGCGCCAGGGCGGCCGCCGCGAGCCCGAGCACCCGCGCCAGATGACGCCCGCTGGGGAAGTACTGGACGACGGAGTTGAGGACGACCACGTCGAAGTACCCGCGCGGCACGCCCTCGTGGTCGTCGGCCGGCCTGCTGTGCAGGACCACTCGCCTGGCCAGGTCGGGCCGCTCGTCCACCTGTCGCCGCAGCCGCTCGATCACGCGGGCCGAAAGATCGAGCCCCCAGTACGCCTCTGCCTCGGGAGCGAGGCGTGACAGCAACAGGCCGCTGCCGACGCCCAGTTCGAGCACCCGCCGAGGCCGCAGGGCGCGGATGCTCCGTACGGTCTCGTCGCGCCACTCCCGCAGGTGCTCCAACGGCAGCGCGCCGCCGTCGTATCCACTGGTCCATCCGGCGAAGTCCTCGCCGAAGGGCGTCGGTTCGTCGTCGGCCGGCACGGCGTCGTGGACGCGCTGCCAGTCGGCCACGCGGTCCGCGTCGCTCAGGGACGTCCTGTCGGTCGGGCCGGGCGCGCGGCGGACGTAGGCGATGAGCCTCCGGTCGCCGTCCGGGCCCTCGTGCACGGTCACCGCGGCGGCGGACACCCCGGGATGGCCGGCGAGCCGCGCCTCGACCTCGCCCGGTTCGATCCGGTGGCCGCGCACCTTGATCTGGTCGTCCGCGCGCCCGGCGAACTCCAGTTCGCCCGAGGTGGTCCGGCGGGCCAGATCGCCCGTGCGGTACATCCGCGTCCCGGCCGGGCCGTACGGGTCCGCGACGAACCGCTGCGCCGTCAGACCGGGCCGGTCGAGGTAGCCGCGGGCCAGACCCGTCCCGGCGACGTACAGCTCGCCCACCTCTCCCGCGGGCACCGGCCGCAGGGCGGCGTCGAGGACATGGAGGCGGGTGCCCCGGATCGCCCCGCCGATCGGCGGCGTGCCGGCGCCCGCCGCGAGCGGCCGGCTCATGGTGGCGCAGACCGTCGTCTCCGTCGGTCCGTACGCGTTGATCAGGGTCCGGCCGGGAGCCCAGCGCCGCCGCAGGTCCGCGTCCAGGGCCTCGCCCGCCGCGACCAGGACGCGTACGCGGGGGAGGGCGTCGGACGGCAGGACGCGCAGCACCGACGGGGGCAGGGTCGCGTGGGTGACGCGCTGTTCGTCGGCGAGGCGGCCCAGGTCGGGCCCGGGCAGCAGGCTGTCGGCGGGCGCCAGCACGAGCGCGGCGCCCGCTGACAGCGCCATCGCCAGCTCCCAGAAGAACGCGTCGAAGCTGGGCGAGGCGAACTGCAGGACCCGGCTGTCGGCGTCCGCGGCGAGGGAGTCGCGCTGGTGGACGGTCAGGTTCGCGAGACCGGAGCGGGTGACGACCACGCCCTTGGGCAGGCCCGTGGAACCGGAGGTGTAGATGACGTACGCGGGCAGGTCGCCCTCCGCGCGCCGGGCTCCGTCCGGCGGGGCGGCCGGGGCGCGCCGCAGAGCCGCGGCGGTCTCCGGATCGTCGATGTCGATGCGGGGTACCGCGGCGCCGGCCGGGAGCGCCGTACCGGAATCCGCGAGGAGCAGTGCCGGGGCCGCGTCGCCGAGGATGTGGGCGATGCGGCGCTCCGGGTAGGCCGGGTCGACCGGGAGGTGGGCGGCCCCGGCCTTCATCACCGCCAGGACCGCGACGACCAGCTCCATCGAGCGGTCGAGCGCCGAGGCGACCACCGTCTCCGGCCCGGCGCCCCGCGCGGCCAGGACGTGCGCCAGCCGGTTGGCACGGGTGTCGAGCTCCGCGTAAGAGACCGTGTCGCTCCCGAACACCAGGGCGGTGGCGTCCGGGACGGTCCGGGCGCGCTCCTCGAAGAGGTCGAGCAACGTCCGTGCCGGTGAGTCCGCCCGGAGCGCTGCGGACACGGGCTCCCCGTCGAGGAAGAGGCGCAGCAGGGGAGTGGTGTCCGTCCCCTCGGGCACCACGTGGGGACGCAGGTCCTCCCAGCGGGACGGGGTGACGTCGAGGTCGGTGGCCTCGTGGTCCCGGAGGAACCGCGCGAACTGCCGTGGATCGGCTCGTAGTTCGTCGGTCGGAAGGAGCAGGGTGTCGCCGCGGCAGATCCGTAACCACTGCCGTGCCGAGGCGTCATGCGAGAGGTCGGCGTCCCACACCACCCGCGCGGGGGCCGGGGCCCCGTCCGGCACGTCGCGCGCCGGGACACGCGCACCGGACGCGAACGAGCCCAAGACCGAAGCCAGTTCGAGGCGTCGCATGCCCGCAGCCCACTCGGAGCCGTGCGGCCCCACGGCTACCACCAGACGCGCCCCGGCGTCCTCGGCGAGCCGACGCCGCTGGTGCGCGGGCCGGGCGGGGTCGAGCGACACGTACGCGGCGCCCGCCCGCCACACCGCGAGCATCGCCGTCACCAGGTCGGCACCGCGGGGGAGATCCAGGGCGACGGTCGTACCGGGCTCCACGCCCGCCGCGCTCAGCGCTCGGGCGGTCCGCTCGACCCGTTCGCCGAGTTCGCCGAAGGTCACCGACTCCGACGGCGTGACCACGGCGGCGCGTTCGGCGTGCCGGGCCGCCTCCCGCGCGAAGCGGGAGAGCAGGTCGAGCGCACTGGTGACCACGGACAGCTCCTTGCGCGGGGTCCTTGCACGGGAAGTGGGGGCGGTGCCGGTGCGTGCGATGACGGAGGGCTCGGGCGCGTGACGCGTTCGCGGAGCCCTCGGAGTGGTGGTCTCTAGTGCGGTGCCGTATCCGTCGTGGCGCGCGGACGGGCCGGCCGCGTGCCGGGCCAGGCGCGTTCCACATCGTCCAGGCGCGCCGCCCGAGGGTCCGGTCCGAACGCCGTGCTCCACCCTGCCGGAATACCGAATTCCAAGGGCCGGAGCGCGTGCTGCTCCTCGCCATTGACAAGGGCCAGGAATTGACCGGACTCATTCGCGAACGGATTGATCATCCGGGCTCGACCTTCCCACGAGGCGCGGTGCGTTGGCAATGGACGCGGACGAGCCTAAGCGGCACCGGCGGGAAATGGCCACCCTGGTTTCCAGGACGAGGAACTTGTACGATCCGGCCCGAACTCACGGCCACCGAACGTACTCTGTGGCACGCCAGAAATGCTTCGCGCTATCGACGTCCGGAGGCCCTGCTGGAATCCGCCGCGCCGACCGCCACGCAGTCCGCGAAAGACCGGGGTCAGCGCTCCCGCCGCAACTTCCGCTTGCTGCTCGTCGGCGAGACGACGAGCAAGCTGGGCACGAGCGTGACGTCCGTCCTGCTGCCGCTCGTGGCCGTCACCACGCTCCACGCCTCGCCGTTCGTGATGGGCGTGCTCACCGCCGCGCCGTGGCTTCCGTGGCTGGTGATCGGGCTGCCCGCCGGTGCGTGGGTCGACCGTCTCGCACCCCGTCGGGTGATGCTCGCGTGCAACGCCGTCTCCGCGGCGGTGTTCGTGAGCGTGCCGGTCACCTGGTGGCTGGGAGCCCTGACCATCGGACACCTCCTGGCAGCCGCCCTCGTCTCCGGCACGGCCTCCGTGTTCTTCTCCACCGCGTACTCGTCGTATCTGCCCCAACTGGTCCCCACGGCCGACCTGATGGAGCGCAACGCGCAGCTTCAGGCCGGCGACCAGGCCGCCAGGGTGGCGGGCCCCGGCCTCGGCGGACTGATCGCCCAGACACTGGGCAGTGTGCCGGGCCTGCTGCTCGACGCGGTGTCCTACGTGGTGTCCTCGCTGTGTCTCATGACCATCCGCTCCGACGGGCCGCGCCCCGTCCCCGCGCCCCGGCGGCGGCTGAGCCGCGAGATCTCCGACGGCGTGCGGTTCGTCGTCGGAGACGCGTGGGTCCGGGCCGTCACGGCGTTCGGCGCGGCGGTCAACCTCGCGATGGCCGGATTCCAGGCCGTGCAGATCGTCTTCCTCGTACGGACCGTCGGCGTCGGCTCCGACACGGTCGGCTGGCTCGTGTCCTGCGGCGGTCTCGGCGGGGTGCTCGGCGGCCTCGTGGCCGGCCGGCTCGCCCGGCGCCTGGGCACGGCACGCGCCCTGCTGGTCATCCAGTTCACGGCCTCGCCGTTCGGCCTGCTCGCCGCGCTCACCGGCCCCGGGCCGAGGCTGGCGTTCTTCGTACTCGGAACGGCCGTGATGTTCGCCGGGGTCGTGGCCTGCAACGTCATCATCGTCAGCTTCCGGCAGACGTACTGCCCACCCGAACTGCGAGGGCGCGTCACCGCGACGACCCTGTTCCTCAACTACAGCACCATCCCGCTCGGCGCCCTCCTGGGCGGTTCCCTCGCCGCCCTCTTCGGCGCCCGCCCCACGATGTGGGTCGTCACGGCCGCACTGATCGCCGCCGGCGTCTTCCTCCTGGCGACACCCTTACGCGGCCTCCGCGACCTACCGGGCGCGTCAACCGCCGACGGCTGAGAATTCCGGCCATATTGACGAGCCGGCCACCGCTCGCAGTTTCGGCCATTCCCACAGGAAGCACGTCGCCGACCTCACGTGAAAGGCACCTGCCGGGCAAATCCCGGAACGCCCGGAGCGCAGCCGCCGTCTTTGATCCTCTTCCCTTTCCTGCCAGGGGTGCTGGAGCCATACCGGGTCCGGGTCGTCCGAAAGGGAGCCCTCGAGGCGGCGTGACGGGCTAACCGGCGTCGGAGTTCCCGCGCAGCGAGCGCGCCAGCTCGGAGACGTGTCGCGCCTGGCGGGAGGACAGTCGTCGCGCCTCCCAGAGAATCGCTGCGGCGTCCACAGCCGCCGGGCTGGGAGGGGGCGGCGCCTCCGGCAGGAGGATGCCCGTCAGCTCGGCCAGTTCGCGGGCATCGATCCCCAACAGGGCTCCGCAGTCCGTCACGAGACGCGGGGTCAGCTCCTTGCGGCCGGAGCCGATCACGCCGTACGTGGACGCCGACAGGTACGTCGGCGTCACGAACGCGAGCGTCCTCGCCATGCCCGTCCAGTTCAGGTTGCGCTGCTGAAGCATACGGATGACCCACGTCCCCGGACCGTGGTCGAGGGGCATGAGCGGTTTCGGGTCGAAGCGGGAACGCCGCTCCTCCTGAGGCAGCGAGCGGATCAGCCGGAGCAGTTCACGGCGTCCCGCTTCGGGGAGGCGCACCGCATCCGTGACCGTGTCGGCCGCCCACTTCGCCGCCGTGGCGTCCAAGGGCGCCAGGTCGTCCGGGACCGCCCGCCCCGCAAGAACGAACAGATCGGCAGCTTGGAACCCCAGTGCGGGAGCGAGCCGGCGGAGCAGTCCCTCGCCGGGCCTGGTCCCCGCGAGCACCGCTCGGACCTCGTACCCGGTCGCTCCGGCGCGATCGGCCAACTCCTGCGCGCCGAACTCCCTTCGGTCCATCAACGACGCCAACATCGCGCCGAACCTGGCGTGTGGAACACACGGCGTCGATCCCGGCTCTGCCTTCACGTCGCTTCTCGTCCCTTCCCGGCCGCGTCGGATGCGGAGGCGGCCTCTATGACCGAGGGCTCTCCCCGTCGTGCCGTGGGATGCCCCTCCAGCATGAGCCGCCAGGTCTCCTCGACAACCGTGAGCCTCAGTCAGCCGTGAGCATGACAGGTCCGGCGATCGCCGCCGTCGCCGGTGATCAAATGGGGCGGGAAGGACGCCGTCGGACAGGCCAAGACGATCGTCGACGGTGGCTGCCCGGGGCGTCGGAGAAGGCCGCCGGTGACGCTCGGGAAGGCTCTGCCCGATCGCCTCAAGGCTCTCCAGCACGTACTCGCCGACCAGCTGGACCACGAACGGCAGTGACCCTGGGTGCGCGCGCCACGAGGGTATGCGGCACACCTCCCGATCCTGTGCCTGACCGGTCTCCGAGGCGGGTACGCCGCGAGGTCGCTCCAGCGACACCGTAGCCCCCGGAGGGACAGTTCGATCAAGGACCGTGCGTCGACGCCTACCTGAGCGGCCGCCCCGTGCACGCCGACGGCCTCGGCCGGCAGGCCGACCGCTGGCCCGACTTCACCCCGCTCGCCGTGGCCGCCGGATACCGGGCCGTCCACGCGCTGCCCCTGCGCGTCCGCCATCAGCAGGTCGGCGCCCTCAACGTGTTCGCCCGCGACCCCGCCGACCTCGCTCCCGACGTGGTGGAGCTCCTCCAGGGCCTGGCCGACACCGCGATCGGCGGAGTGATGGCCTGGACCGTCGACCCCCTGCGCCCCTCCGACATCGTCACCCGCACCCAGGCGGCCCTCTCAGGGAAGGCCGTCCTGGACACCGCGGCGGGAATGATCGCGGCCGCTGTCGACCGCACGCCCGGCCAGGCGACCGACGACCTGATCCGCTACGCGGAGGCCCGTGGCGAGCGCCCCACCGAGGTCGCACGGCAGCTCCTGCAGCGCGTCATCTCCCCTCAGGACGTCGTACGAGCGGATCGCTGAGGATGAGGCGGGGCGCGACGGGGCGCTACGGGGCGCGACAACTCCTTCGCCGCACGGGATCCGTCGGACGAGCCGCGTGCGGGCCGCCACCCGCGGGCATACCTCTTCTGCGTGACCACCCCTCCCCCTGGCCTTGGAACGAGAGGATCCGCCATGCCGACACCTGGGAATCGCCCCCCGTCGCCCGTTTCGACCACCGGACAGGCGATCGCTCCGGTCCTTGCGCCCGCGACCTCCGCGCGCGCGGTGGGGATGCTGATGGCGATGACCCCGTGCTCGGCCCGGGACGCGCAGCGGATCCTGGAGGCCGCGGCCGACCTCGTCCAGCTCGCCGTCGACGACCTGGCGACCGTGATGACCGCGGCTGCGACCGGCAGACCCGTCCCCAGACGCGTCGAGCGTGCCCTGATGCGCGCGGTCGAGGCCGCCCGCCTCTCCCCGCCGTCGGCCGCCGCGCGGCCCGGGCTCACACCGAGCCGGGGGAGGACCGAGCGGGTGCTGGCCCGGCTGCGTGACTGCCGGGCCCGCCTGGAGACCGCACCCGAGGACCCCGCCGCCGTCCGCGCGATGGACGACGCCGTGTACACCCTGTGTGTGCTGATGGGCCGGGCGACCACCCATGAGGCCGTCCTCGCGGCGGAACGGCGCCTGGCCGCATCGGCGTGACCGGCCTCCTGCCGACCCGTCGCCCCGCCGTGATCCGCCCGCCGACGCCAGGCCTGTCGGGCCCGGCTGCTTGGCGGGTGTCGCGTGGGGTAGTCGCCTGACGAATTCGGTGCCCAGGGGCGAGCCGAGAGGACGTGAAGGTGCCATGGCGCGGTTCGAACTGCTGGACGTGGCCTTGGCCTCGGACGAGTGGGACATGCGCACCCTCTCCCTGGACACCAGGGGTGGCGAGCCCCTCGTCCTGTGTGAGGGCGCCGTGATCAGCGTCGTCCTCACGTTCCGTGTGAAGGGCGCGGTCGACGGGCTGACCCCGGAGGAGACCCGACGGTACGGGGGGAACGTGATCGGCACGACCCGTACCGCGCTGGGTGGATTCCGGACGGGCGGACCGTACGAGCTCCGCCTGCCGCCCGAGCGGATGCCCCTGGGGCGGGCGAACTGCGGAACCTACGAGGTGACCGGACGGTTCATCGACCCCGACGGGCGCGAACTCACCAGAGAGAGCCACCGGTTCCGCATCACTCCCCGGCCACCCCCGATCGCCCCGCGACGGAGCGGGGCGGCCGGGGGGAAGGCGGTCCCGGACAGATCCGCCGTCGCCACCCCGTGACCGATCCGATGGACGTGATCCGAAAGACGGGAAAGGGCGCGGGTCATGCGCAAGAGCGGCATGCAGAAGGCCAAGGGCAAGATCAAGGAAGTCATGGGCAGGGCGACGGGCGACAAGCGTATGGAGGCCGAGGGCAGGGGCGACCGGATGGCCGGCAAGGTCCGTGAGGTCGGCCAGAAGGTACGCGAGACGGGTGAGAAGGCCCGCCACGCCATGAGGCGGCGCGCCTCCTAGCCCGGGGGACCCTGCGGGAATCCCTCGGGAATCGCTGCGGGATCCCCGAGAACAGCGACGACAGCGGGGCATCGACGCCCACCCGGGCGCCGAGGTCCCGCTCCCGCCTGCCGGAGACGAGCCGCCACGAGCGCTTTCCACGGATCGCCGCCCCGCCCGGACGGCGGCACTCCCGTGGCGGACGCAGAATGGATGTGTCGCGAAAAGTACGCCCCACCCTCGGCGGGTAGCGGGCGTACCGGCGGAAGGCCATGGCGATGAGCAACCGACACCGCCCCACGAGGGCGCCGGGCAAGGTCGTTGTCCCTGGGGCGCAGAGCGCGCAGCCTGTGCCGACCGCGCCCATGGAGCGCCACACCTACCGGGCACCGAACGGCGGGGCGCGTGTGGTGCGGGAACCGACGTCCAGGCCGGGCACGGTCCTGCTCACCCTGAGCGGCGAATTCGACGTCGACACGGCTTCGTGTCTGCGTGCGGCGCTGGCCGACGCACGGCGCCAGGAGCCCGCCACGACGCTGCTCGATCTGGGCCAGGTCGCCTTCGGCGACTCCTCCTTCCTCCACGCACTGCTCTCCGCCGGCTTCCTTCCGCGCGAGCTGGTCCTGATCGGCCCGATCCCCCACCACCTGCGCCAGCTGTTCCTGCTCACCGGAAGCCTGGGCATGTTCACCGTCGTTCCCGACCGGACGCACCTGGGGCTCGACTGAGCCGTCACGGCGTCGTGGATGCGCGACGCCGGACCGGGCAGCGGCCCATCGACGTGTGGGTGAACTCCGCCTTCACCGGCGTGATCGTGCAGGTCGGCTCCCCGCTGGGCGAGACGTCCGTACCGCTTCAGGCCGCGTACTGCGGGGCCAAGCACGCGATCAACGGCGCCGGCTCAGCTCCTCGCGGTGGCGGCGGCGAGTGCGTCGACCACCTCGACGAGCCGGCCGTGGCGACGGAAGACCGCACGCTGGCGGGCCGCGCCGCCGCCGTCGGTGCGGATCCGGTCCCACCGCTCGCGTACCCCCTCGGTGTCGCCGGTCGCGTCCAGACCCGGGCGCGCGCGGTCGATCAGCGCGTCCACGAGGTCGACGGCGGGTCGCTCCGTGCCGTCCACCGGGTCGAGGCCGGCCCCGCGGAGGCCCTGCTCGGCGGCGAGCCGATGGGCCCGCAGCAGATGGGGGTCGGGGACCCGGGGCGGTGGAACCGCCGCCTCCACGCGGGGCAGCAGGCCGGTGGCGAGCCCGCGGACCAGGAGCGCGAGCAGCACCACCGTGTCCAGTTCGGCGTTGGTGTCGGCGACGCGCACCTCAAGGGTGGGGACGTGCTCGGAGGGCCGGGCGTGCCAGTACACCATGCGGTTGTCGAGCAGCGTCCCGTCCCTGACCAGTCGGCCCACGTGGGCGGCGTACCCGGCCTCGTCGAGCAGGGGCGTCGGACCCACGGTGGGCCAGCGCGCGTGCTCGACGGCCCGCCAGCTCTCGTATCCGGTGTCGCGGTGGCGGGCGTACGGGGAGTTGCCGGCCAGCGACTGGAGCACGGGCAGCCACGGCCGCATGTGCAGGGCGAGGGCGAGCGCCCGTTCGTGGTCGAGGGGCCCGACGTGGATGTGGCAGCCGCAGACCAGTCCGTCGTCGCGTGTGATCAGGGAGGCGAAACGCCGGGCCATCAGCCGGTACCGGTCGCTGTCCGTCACCGTCAGCGGCTCGTCGGGCGGTAGTACGGGAGTGCCGCAGGCGACGGGCATGCACCGCGACTGCGCCGCGGCCTCGCCTATGACCCCGCGCAGCCGGGAGAGCTCGGCGCGCAGCACGTCGGCGCGCGCGTGGGGACGGGTACAGATCTCGATCTGCGCGTTGAAGAACTCGGCCTGCACCTGGTCGCCGAGCTCACGGGCGGCACGCCGGATCACGTCCGGCGCTCTGTTGGCGGGGGCGCGGGTCGTACGGTCCACCAGTACGAACTCCTCCTCGACACCCATCGTCAGGATCGTCATCACGGGCTCCTCGCTTCCGGCACGCGAGTACCCCGTGCGAGCCCCGGCATGCCCCCGCGTCGCCGTACCGGAGGCTCCCGGCGACTGGCATCGGTTGTGTGTCTGTTCGTCCCGGGACCGGGTAGTCGCACCCATGTCACCGGGACCGACACCAGAGCAGGAAGGAGGCCCGCAGATGAACGGGAACGCCCACGACCGCGAGGTACACGACCGGCGCGGACTCTCCGACGAGGAGTTCCGGACGCTGATGGCGGAGGCCCGCAGCGAAGCGCGCCGGCGCTTCCTGGGCAGACCGCCACGGGAGGAACCAGCCTTCGCACTGCTCACGCAGCACGCCGAGTTCGGCGCCGCCGCCCATTGACGGAGGACTTGGTCCGGTTGACGGAGCACTCCGTCCGGCGAACCACCGCACCCGGCGAACCCGTCGGTTCGGTGAACCGACAGTTCGGTGAACCCACCTGCCTGACGAAGGAGGCACAGCGATGGTCAAGGTGGAGCAGACGATCGATGTGGATGTCCCCCTGCGGAACGCGTACAACCAGTGGACGCAGTTCGAGGAGTTCCCGAAATTCATGGAGGGTGTGGAGGACGTCCGGCAGCTCGACGACAAGCACTGTCACTGGCGGACGCAGGTCGCCGGTGTGACGCGCGAGTTCGACACCGAGATCGTCGACCAGCTGCCGGACGAGCGCATCTCGTGGCGCACCGTCGCTGGTGACGTCAGCCAGAAGGGCGTCGTCAGTTTCCAGCCCATCGACTCGGCGCACACGCGGATCCGGCTCGCCATGGACGTGGAGCCGGACGGCATGGCGGAGAAGGCCGCCGGAGCCGTCGGTGTCCTGGACCGGCGGGTCAAGGGCGACCTGAAGCGGTTCAAGGGCTTCATCGAGGAGCACGGGCACGAGACCGGAGGCTGGCGTGGCCGTATCCGGCCCGGTGACTCCGCCGGCGGCCGGGAGACCTTGGCGATCGCCCCCGAGAGGGAAGCTCCCAGACCGGAAAAGGGACCCGGACCGATGATGTGAGCGCGTGATGTGAGCGCCGGCCGCGAGGCCGGTCCCGCACAGCAGTGACGTCCCGGCGCTACGGACCTCGTAGCGCCGGGACACCGTTGCGGTCCAGACGGTCCAGACGGTCGAGACGGTCGAGACGGTCGAGTCGAGACGGTCGACGGGTCACCCACCGCCCTCCGCGCGCTCCTCCGTGCCGGTGGCCTCGCCGCGCGGCAGCACCTCCAGCAGTTCGAGCAGGTACAGGAAGGCCGCGGCCATGGGGGCGTCCCCCGGTCTCCTCGCGCACTCGGGACCACTCGACCCGTTCACGCAGCCCGCGTGCCACCGGCAGCAGGGCGCCGAAGTCGCAGTGGTGCTCGGACAGGGCCAGCAGCCACGTCGCTCACGTTCTCGCATGGCGCTCTCCGTGGATGACGGGTCGGCCAGGCCCGGCCGACAGCTGACAGGTCTGGCGCCGGCGTCCTGCCCGGGGCTCACCCGCCCGAGCCGTTCACGATCCCGCGGACGTTCTCCAGGCTTCCGCAGTCCGAGGCGAGCTGCTTGGCGCGCTCCTCCAGGAACGCCGAGCCCAGTTCGGCCCTCCGCTCGTCGGGGACGCTCTCCCTGGCGCCGTTGAGGACCGTCCGCTCCTCCTCGTCCACGTGGTGGGAGACCGCTTCCACCAGCCCCTCCAGCCGCGTGTCCCACGTCTCGGAACCGACGTCGTCCACTTCGAGCAGCGCCAGCAGTGCCTTGTTCCCCTCGGTGTGCTCCTCGGCGCCGTGCTCCACTTCCTCGCTGTCGATGCCTCTGAACCGTTTGAGCGCTCCGTAGACCTCGGCTTCCTCTGCCTCGCTGTGCGCGATGAGCAGCGCCGACAGCTCCTGCAGAGCGGCGGCACGGTCGGACTCGACGCTCCGCATGCGGCGGAACAGGTCCTCCATGGTGCGGTGGTCCTTGAGGATCACCGCGACGACGTCCTGGTCCTTCGTGTCATGGGCCATCGCGGCCGCCCTCCTTATCGGTCGGTCAGCGGTCAGAAGTCGGCAGTCAGGAGCCGGCAGTCATGAGCCGGCACTCATGAGGCGGCAGCCAGAAGTCTGCGGCCGCTGGATCGAGTACCCGCTCCGGCCTCGGACAATCGCCCGCCCGGGCGAAGCGCCAGGTGTTTCCGAGACGTCCCTGAGGGCAGTCGCACCGGCGGAGCCGCAGGCCCGCCGCCAGGAGTACCTCCACGCGCGCGTGGCCGGTGTCGCTCATGGACCGGAGGCGCAGGTCATGACCAGGAAGACCGTTGCTGACCACCTGCTCGACAGGCTTCGGGCCTGGGGCGTCAGCCATGTCTTCGGCTATCCGGGCGAGGGGATCGGCGGGCTGCTGGCCGCGTGGGAGCGGGCAGGCGACGATCCTCGCTTCGTGCAGGCCCGCCACGAGGAGACGGCGGCCCTCGAAGCGGTCGGCTACGCCAAGTTCTCCGGCCACGTCGGCGTCTGCGTCGCGACCTCGGGACCCGGTGCGATACACCTCCTCAACGGCCTGTACGACGCGAAACTCGACCACGTACCGATGGTCGCCGTGGTCGGGCAGACCCATCGCAGCGCCATGGGCGGCTCCTACCAGCAGGAGGTCGACCTCCACGCCCTCTTCAAGGACGTGGCCAGTGCGTTCCTGGAGACGGTCACCGTCCCCGAACAGCTGCCGAACGTCCTCGACCGGGCCCTGCGCACGGCCTACGCCCGCCGCACCCCCACGGCCCTGATCATCCCCGGCGACGTCCAGGAACTGCCCTGCTCTGCCCCCGAACACGCACACCACATGGTCCCTTCCAGCCTCGACGCCGGCGGCTGGGCCCCGGTGCCCGACGACGCCTCCCTCACCCGCGCGGCCGACCTCCTCAACCGCGGCGAGCGCGACGCGATGCTCGTCGGACAGGGCGCGGCGGCCGCTGCCCGCGAGGTCGAGGAGACGGCGGAGATCCTCGGCGCCGCGGTGGCGAAGGCCCTCCTCGGGCTGGACGTCATCAGCGACCGACTCGCCTGCGTCACGGGCTCGATCGGACTGCTCGGAACCCGCCCGTCGTACGAGCTGATGCGCGACTGCGACACGCTCCTCACGGTCGGGTCCAGCTTCCCCTACGCCGAGTTCCTTCCCCCGTACGGGCAGGCGCGCGCCGTGCAGATCGACATCGACCCGCACATGGTGGGGTTGCGCTACCCCTACGACGTCAACCTCGTCGGCGACGCGGCGGCCACCCTGCGCCGCCTCCTGCCGCTCCTCACCCCCAAGGAGGACCGGGACTGGCAGCGGACCGTCGAAGCGGGCGCACGCCGGTGGCGGACCGTCATGGAGCGCCGCGCCGCGCTGTCGGCCGACCCCCTCAACCCCGAGTACGTCGCGCACGCGCTCGATCCGCTGCTCCCCGACGACGCGATGATCACCTCGGACGCGGGCTCCGTCGCCACCTGGTACGCCCGCCACCTCACGATGCGGGGCACCATGCGCGGCTCCCTCTCCGGCACGCTCGCCTCCATGGGCAGCGGAGTCCCGTACGCGATCGGCGCCAAGTTCGCCCACCCGGACCGGCCGGCGATCGCCCTCGTGGGCGACGGCGCCATGCAGATGAACGGACTCGCGGAACTGGTGACCGTCGCCAAGTACGCGGACGAGTGGACCGACCCGCGGCTCGTCGTCGCCGTCTGGAACAACCACGATCTGAACCAGGTCAGCTGGGAGCTCCGCGCGCAGGCTGGTAGTCCGCCCTTCGAGGCCTCGCAGTCCCTGCCCGACGTGCGGTACGCGGAGTTCGCCCGGTCGCTCGGAATGGACGGCATACGGGTCACCGAACCCGCCGGCGTCGAGGACGCCTGGCGGGAGGCGCTGGCGGCGGACCGGCCCACCGTCCTGGACTTCCGTACGGACCCGGCCGTGCCACCCGTCCCACCGCACTCCACCTGGGAACAGATCGAGGCGACGCTCGCCTCCCTGACCCACGGAGCCGGGCACCGGGGCCACCTCGTCCTCCAGGGACTGAAGGCGAAGGCCCAGGAGCTGCTGCCGCGCCGCCCCGGCGGCTGACGACCCCACCCCCGGCCGGCCGGGGGACCACACACCCAAAGGCAACGGCCTGTTGAGCGGAGGAGGACCTGATGACCGCGACCAGACAACCGGCGGAGACCGAGCGGCGCATCGCGGGGCCGCCGGGGCCGACAGGGGCGCGGCGGCCGGCTGCCGGCACGAGGGTGCCGCCAGTGGCTCCACCGGTGCCACCGCCGGTGCCGCGTTCGCCGGAAGGGGCCAGGGAGCGGGTCAACAGACGATGGCAGGAGATCCTGCAGGAGACACGGGTCGCCCAGACCGGTGTGCAGATCCTGTTCGGCTTCCTGCTGAGCCTCGCCTTCGCCGTCCGCTTCGAGGAACTCGGCAGCGTCGACCGCGCGCTGTACGTCGTCACCGTCGTCCTCGCCGCGTCCTCGACGGCCGCGCTGATCGCTCCGGTCTCCATTCACCGCTGCGGGGCAGTCGAACGGACGGACCCGCGTGCGGCCCGACCGGGAGCGGGACCGGTACGAGGGCGGAGGCGACCGCGGGGACGTGAGCCCGACGGGCGGCCTGGCCGCTGTCAGGACCGGCGGTGGGAACCGCGTACGGGCGGACCGTCTGGTGCCGTTTGGAGTGGAACGATGAGCGACAACGAGAGCGAGTACCGCATCGCCCGTTTCAGGGAGCGGCTCGCCGGCGACGGCGTGGCCGAACTCGGCGTGCGGATCGAGGTACGCGGGGCGACCATCGTGCTGACGGGGACCCTCCCGACGGCCGACCACCGGGACGAGATCCTGCGGATAGCGGCCAGCGAGCTCGCGGGCCTCCCTCTCCGGGCGGAACTGCTCCTGGCCTGCGCGGATCCTCCCGACCGACCCGAGGAGCTGTGATGACGACCCGGTCCGAGCAGGACGGAGCCGTCGTCCGGGTGGCCGCCGTGGGTGACATCCACCTGGGCCCGGACTCCCGCGGACTGCTGCGTCCCTCCTTTGCGACGCTGTCGCTCTGCGCGGACGTGCTCCTCCTCGCGGGAGATCTCACCCGTCACGGCACGGTCGCCGAGGCGGAGGTGGTCGCGGACGAGGTCCGTGATCTCGGTGTCCCCGTCGTCGCCGTGCTCGGCAACCACGACTACCACTCCGAACAGGAGACGAACGTCGCCCGTGTGCTCACCGACGCGGGGGTCACGGTCCTGGAGGGTGACAGCGTGCTCCTGCCGGTGGGCGGCTCGAAGGTCGGCATCGCGGGGGCGAAGGGCTTCTGCGGCGGCTTCGCGGGCCGCAGCGCCGGCGAGTTCGGCGAGCGGGAGATGAAGGACTTCGTCCGCACCTCCCGCCGCGGCGCCGAGGGCCTCCGGCGAGCCCTGGCCGGCATGGCCTCGGACGGCTGCGGCGCGAGGATCGCCCTCACCCATTTCGCTCCCGTCCCCGACACGCTCGCGGGCGAACCGGTCGAGATCTACCCCTTCCTGGGGAGCTATCTGCTCGCCGAGGCGATAGACGAGGCGGGCGCCGACCTCGCGGTGCACGGCCACGCCCACCTCGGAACCGAGCACGGCATGACCGCGGGAGGCGTACGCGTCCGCAACGTCGCCCAGCCCGTCATCCGCAGGGCGTTCGCCCTCTACCACCTCCCGCTCGTCCCACCCGGGGGCGACAGCCGGGTACCCGATGTGACGGCCGGGTACCGGGTGTGACGACCGGGCGACGCATGTCGGCCCGTGGCGCCGGCATCACCCGCGCCGCTCCTTCGCCGGGCCGTCCCCCGGGCCGTCCCCCGAGCTGCCCGTCGGGTTGTCGGACAGACTGGAGCGGACCAGGGCGGCCGCGAACCGGGCCAGGTCCTTCGCGGGGACATGGCGGGCGAGGCCGGCCGAGGTGTGGGGGAGCCCGAGCTCGGCGGCGGTCCTGAGGCAGCGTTCGTCGAAGTACGGGCGCAGCTCCGGCCAGACGGCCTGGGCCTCGCGGCAGAAGATGTCCGCGCCCACCGGCCCGATGCGAGGCACCTCGCGCAGCAGCTCGCGCAACGTGCCCGCGTCGCCGTCCGCCTGCTCGCGGAGTTTCCGCAGGTCGCCGTCGAAGCGGTCGAGGAGCAGCTCCGCGCCGTCTCCGAGCGCGGTCGCGGTGCTCTCGTCGTACCGGACGTAATGCGCCCGTCCGAGGGCGTCCACGCGCTCCTGCCAGGTGGAGTCCACCATCGCCCGGGGCGTCCGCAGGCCGGCCGTGAACAGCTCGTGGGCGGCGGCCGTGGCTGTCCCGGCCCTGATCCGGATCGAGCAGAGAACGGTGAGGACCAGGAGTTGGTACAGCGGGGCGGGTTTGTCGCGGAGGGTGATGCCGGCTTCGTCGGCGTAGGTCCGTCCGTGTTCCCGCAGCAGCCTGGTGATCGTCTCGGCCGTGTCCATCGCTGTGCCCCTTTCCCAGGGCGTCCTGGCCTGCGTTTCGCGACTTCCCGGTCGCTTTCCCGTCATGCGTGGCCGCGTCATTGCCGGTTGCCGGGTGGAAGGGCCTCCGACACCCACGCGCGCCGGGGATCCGCGGACGCACTCCCGCATGAGCCGCTCGTGGCCGGGCAGACGCGCCACGGAGGCGACTGGTTCGCCCTCCGACCTTCACCATCGGTTACGAGTCGAGGAGTCACCATGCCTCGCGGTTCCAGCCCGAAGCGTGAACGACAGTACGAGCACATCAAGGAGAGCGCGAAGAATCGCGGCGAGAGCACCAAGCGCGCCGAGGAGATCGCCGCGCGCACCGTCAACAAGGAACGCGCCCGCTCCGGTGAATCGAAGACGGCGAGCCGCTCGTCCACCCAGGACATGTCGTCCTCCCGACGCGGTGGGCAGCGCTCCCACAGCGGCTCGGAGGGCACGACGAAGGAGCAGCTGTACAACGAGGCGAAGCAGCGGGGCATCGAGGGCCGTTCCAAGATGGACAAGTCCGAACTCAAGCGGGCCCTCGGGCACTGATCCGCGATCCCGACGGAGACGGGCCGGGGCGGAAGCCCGTCCGCCCCGGTCACGCCACGCTCCGGCCGGCGTCGTCCCTCGGGGCGCACGAGATCGAGGGTGAGCACGATGGGAAAGGTGAAAGCGGCGTTCACGCGTATCCGCGGGCTCATGAAGGAGTCCGACGGCATCGCGCTGCAGAATCCCGCTCTCAAGGCGGAAGGCCGGCGGCTGCAGAAGGAGAGCGGTTCCGGAGCGACGAGCGCGCGACACAAGAGGCGGAAGGAAGACGACCGCTGACGGAGGCCGGGCCCCGGGGACAGCTCCCCGCGTACGCCCCCGCGCGCCGCCGGCCGGGCGCGCTGCCCGGCCGGCGGCAGATGATGTCCCGGTCAGCCCACGGGTGGCCCACCGGGACGTCGGGGGCTCAGGCGAGGTCGAACCGGTCGAGGTTCATGACCTTGTCCCACGCCGCCACGAAATCACGTACGAACTTTCCGTCCGCGTCCCCCGCGGCGTAGACCTCCGCGATCGCTCGCAGCTGGGAGTGCGAACCGAAGACGAGGTCGACGGCCGTGGCCGTCCACTTGCTCTCGCCCGTGGCGCGATCCAGGCCTTCGAACACGTTCTCCTCGGAGGCCGACGGCTTCCACTCCGTTCCCATGTCCAGCAGGTTGGTGAAGAAGTCGTTGGTCAGCACCTCCGGCCTGTGGGTGAGGACGCCGTGCGGGGTCCGCCCGAAGCCGGTGTTCAGCGCCCGCATACCACCGATCAGTACCGTCATCTCGGGTGCGGTCAGGGTCAACAGACTGGCGCGGTCCAGCAGGAGGGTATCCGGCGACAGCTTCTCGCCCGCCCGGAGATAGTTGCGGAACCCGTCCGCCCTGGGCTCGAGCACGGCGAACGACTCCACGTCCGTCTGCTCCTGCGAGGCGTCCGTGCGCCCCGGTGCGAACGGGACCGTGATGTCGTGCCCGGCGTTCTTCGCGGCCTGCTCGACGGCCGCGCACCCGCCCAGGACGATCAGGTCGGCGAGCGAGACGCTCGTTCCGCCGGAGTGCTCGCGGTTGAAGTCCTGCTGGAGCTGCTCAAGGGTCCGCAGCACCTCGGCCGTCTCAGGCAGGCCGTTGACCTCCCAGTCCTTCTGCGGTGCGAGGCGGATCCGCGCCCCGTTGGCCCCGCCGCGTTTGTCGGTGCCGCGGAAGCTCGCCGCCGAGGCCCAGGCGGTGGCGGCCAGCTGGGCGACGGACAGCCCCGAGGCGAGGATCCGTGCCTTGAGGGCAGCGATGTCCTCGGCCCCGACGAGCTGGTGATCGACCTCGGGGACGGGGTCCTGCCACAGCTGCGGCTCGGGAATCCACGGACCGAGGTAGCGCGAGAGGGGCCCCATGTCGCGGTGCAGCAGCTTGTACCACGCCTTGGCGAAGGCGGCCGCGAGCTTCTCCGGGTTGTCGTGGAAGCTCTTCGCGATCGGTGCGTAGACCGGATCCAGCTTCAACGAGAGGTCCGTCGTCAGCATCATGGGAGCGTGCCGCTTCGACGGGTCATGAGCGTCGGGCACCGTGTCCTTCGCCGCGGGATCCGTGGGGGTCCACTGCTGGGCACCGGCCGGGCTGGTCGTCAGCTCCCAGTCGTACCGGAAGAGGTTGTCCAGGTACCCGTTGTCCCACGTCGTCGGCGAAGAGGTCCACGCGCCCTCGAGCCCACTGGTGAGCGCGTCCGCGCCCGTGCCGCTGCCGTACGTGTTCCGCCAGCCGAGGCCCTGCTGATCGACGGGGCAGGCCTCGGGTTCCGGACCGATGTACGCCGGATCGACCGCACCGTGGCATTTTCCGAACGTGTGGCCGCCGATGATGAGGGCGGCCGTCTCCTCGTCGTTCATCGCCATACGCGCGAACGTCTCGCGGATGTCCTTCGCGGCCGCGAGCGGATCGGGGGTGCCGTTGGGCCCCTCCGGATTGACGTAGATCAGTCCCATCTGTACGGCGCCGAAAGGACCGGTGAGTTCCCTGTCACCGCTGTATCGTTCGTCACCCAGCCAGGTGTCCTCGGGGCCCCAGAAGATCTCCTCGGGTTCCCAGATGTCCTCCCGGCCGAAACCGAATCCGAACGTCTTGAATCCCATGGATTCCATGGCGCAGTTGCCGGCGAAGACGAGGAGATCGGCCCAGGAGATCTTCCGGCCGTATTTCTGCTTGACCGGCCAGAGGAGGCGGCGCGCCTTGTCGAGGCTCGCGTTGTCCGGCCAGCTGTTGAGAGGGGCGAAGCGCTGGGCGCCGGAACCGCCACCACCTCGGCCGTCGGCGATGCGGTACGTCCCGGCGGCGTGCCAGCTCATCCGGATGAAGAGCGGACCGTAGTGTCCGTAGTCCGCCGGCCACCACTCCTGCGAGTTCGTCATCACCTCGATGACGTCGCGCTTCAGCGCGTCGACGTCGAGCGTCGCGAACTCCTCCGCGTAGTCGAAGTCCTCGCCCATCGGATTGGACTGGGGCGAGTGCTGGTGTAGAACCTGAAGATCCAGTTGTTCGGGCCACCAGTCCCGGTTCGTCCTCGGCCGGGTCGGTGTCGGGGTGGGGGTGGGGATTGCCGGGTTCTCGCTCTCGCTGCCGGACACGTCCGTCCTTCTTCCTGTCTCGGTGTTTCCGTCCGCTGACTGCTCGCTCCGGACGGTGTACGCGTTTCTCTGCTGCCGAGCGTCGCGCCCCGCGCCCGTCCGTGCCAGGACGCCCGGACCGCGTCGGCGTCCGTATGGTCGCGCACCGTGGACCGCACCGGCACGGAAACACGCAGAGCACCCCGTACAACAAAGTCGAATTCCGAGAACAGGTGGCATTTTCAGATCATCGTGATCGCATCGCCGGAATCTGCTCGGCTCCGAGAAGTCGCCCGATCGGCTTCCCTTCGGGGCCTGGACATCAGCCGGTAAACTCCCGTCATTCCACCGAGTCTGAACAGGTGAACCCGTATGAGCGACCTGCTGGAGCGAATGCGAGGCCATGGCCGGCGGATGACGTCCCAGCGGCGTGTCGTCGCCGAGGTCCTCGACGGCGACCACGTTCACCTCACGGCCGACGAGGTGTACGCGCGCGCCGCGGAGCGGCTGCCCGAGATCTCGCGAGCGACCGTCTACAACACCCTGGCCGAACTGGTCCTCCTCGGCGAGCTGGGGGAGGTCTCCGCCCGGGGCCGCGCCAAACGCTACGACCCCAACGCGCACCGCCCGCACCAGCACCTGGTGTGCTCCCGATGCGGCACCATCCGCGACGTCCACCCGACCGGTGATCCGCTGGCCGCGCTCCCGGAACAGGAGCGCTTCGGCTTCACGGTCTCCGCGGTCGAGGTCACCTACCGTGGCCTGTGCCCTCAGTGCGCGCCCGGTCCGCCCCAGGTCTGATCCCTCCGTACGCACGTCAGGCTCCGGCCGCTGGTCGAACGATCGAGGAAAACCCTTGGATCGAGGAAAACCCTTGGACGGCGCGCGTGTCCACGCGGAACACTGCCAACCCTGTCCAGTTCGATCCGACAAAGCAGGGTTGGGATGGGAACGCCGGAATCGCGCAAGAGTTCGCCAGGCAGGGGCTCCGTGCTCCTCGCACTTCGTTACTACGGACGGGAGTTAGCCCGGTTCAAGCGGCTGACAGTGCCCGCGATGCTGCTTCCCGCCATGGGCAACATCGGCATCTTCTACATCGCGCCGCTCATCGTCGCGAAGCTCGTCGGCCGCATCGCGGGGGGCACGGACGGCGGCATCGCCCCGATGCTGCCCTACGTCCTGGGCTTCGCGGGCGTGCTGCTGCTCGCCGAGGCGCTGTGGCGCGTCGGACTGCACTGCCTGAACCGCCTCGACGCCCACGGCATCGAGCACCTGTACGTCATCGGCATGGACGAGCTGTTCGCGAAGGACGCCGCCTTCTTCCACGACAACTTCGCCGGCTCGCTGACCAAACGGGTCCTCAGTTTCGCCTCCCGCTTCGAGGAGTTCGTCGACACCCTCACCTTCTCCGTCATGGGCAAGCTGGTCCCCCTCGTGTTCGCGTCGGTGGTGCTGTGGACGTACGAACCCCTGCTCGTCGTCGGGCTCCTGGTGATGATCGCGGTGACGGCCCTGTGCGTACGGCCCCTGATCCGTCGCCGGCAGGCACTCGTCGACCAGCGCGAGGAGGCCATCGCCCGGGTCTCCGGCCACGTCGCCGACTCCCTGATGAACATGGACACCGTCCGGTCCTTCGCCGCCGAACACCGCGAGGCCGCCGAACACCGCTCCCGGGTCGCCGAGTCACGGCGGCTCAGCCTGCGTTCCTGGGACTACGGCAATCTGCGCATCGACACCCTGGTCGCGCCGATGTCCGTCCTGACCAACGTCCTCGGGCTGCTGCTCGCCCTCTCGCTCGGGGCGGGGGAGCACGGCGTCGAGGCGGTCGTCGTCGCCTTCACCTACTACTCCAACGCCACCCGGATCATGTTCGAGTTCAACCAGATCTACCGCCGCCTGGAGAGCTCGATGACCGAGGCCGCGCAGTTCACCGAACTGCTGCGGACCCCGCCGACCGTACGGGACCCCGACGTGCCGGAACCGCTCCTCCCCAAGGGTGCCGACGTGCGCTTCGAGAAGGTGAACTTCGCCCACGCGGGTGCGAAGCCGCTCTTCGAGGACCTCGACCTGACCGTGTCCAGCGGGGCGAAGGTCGGATTCGTCGGCCGGTCCGGCGGCGGCAAGACCACGCTGACCCGGCTGCTGCTGCGGATGACGGACATCGACGGCGGCCGCATCATGATCGGCGGACAGGACATCAGCAGACTGCGGCAGGCCGAACTGCGCAGCCTGATCGCGTACGTGCCGCAGGACCCGGCGATGTTCCACCGCACCCTGCGGGAGAACATCGCGTTCGCCCGGCCGGACGCCACCGACGCCGACATCCGCCGTGCGGCCGAGGCGGCGCACGTCACGGAGTTCGTCCACGCGCTTCCCGACGGCTTCGACACGATGGTCGGCGAGCGCGGAGTGAAACTCTCCGGCGGACAGCGCCAGCGGGTCGCCCTCGCGCGGGCCATTCTGCGCGACGCGCCGATCCTGCTGCTCGACGAGGCGACCAGCGCCCTGGACTCCGAGAGCGAGGTCCTCGTCCAGGACGCGCTCTGGCGCCTCATGGAGGGGCGGACCGCGCTCGTGGTGGCCCACCGGCTGAGCACGGTCGCCACCATGGACCAGCTCGTCGTCCTCGACCGCGGACGGATCGCCGAGCAGGGCACACATCACGAGCTGCTCGCCGCGGAGGGCGCGTACGCGAAGCTGTGGCAGCACCAGTCGGGCGGCTTCCTGGACGACGACCCCGCCGGAGCCCCTCCTCCTGGACGAGAGGGACGGCCGGCCGGTCGGGGGTGAGCCGCGTCTCAGCGGGGCCCGCCGATCTTGCTATGCAACTCGTTGCATAGCAAGATCTGGCGTATGGCGCTCGACCACGCGATCCTCGTGTCCCTGCTCGAGAAGCCCGGGTCCGGCTATGAGCTGGCCCGGCGCTTCGAGCGGTCCATCGGCTACTTCTGGACCGCCACCCACCAGCAGATCTACCGCGTTCTCAAGCGCATGGAGAGCGACGGCTGGGTGGACGTCCGGGACGTGCCGCAGCAGGGGCGCCCGGACAAGAAGGAGTACTCCGTCGCCGGCCCCGGCCGGGACGCGCTCTCCGTGTGGCTGCACGAACCGATCGAGCCCGAGAGCGTGCGGCACGACCTCGCGGTGAAGATCCGGGGTGCCGCCTTCGACGATCCGGCCGCACTGATCAGCGAGGTCCAGCGGCACCGGCACGCGCACACGGAGCGGCTCGCCCAGTACCTCGCGGGCGAGGCGAGGGACTTCGGGGAGCCGACGGAGAGCGGCCCGCTCGACGCCGAACGGGAGCTCCAGCACGTCGTGCTGCGCGGCGGCATCGCGTACGAGCGGATGATGATCGCCTGGCTCGACGACGTCCTCGCCACCCTCGGCCGGTTCCACGCCGGGCCGTGAAGCGAACCGTACGACCAGGCCCGGACGGGTCGCCCCCGGACGCTCACCCCCGGCGGCCCAGCTCCGTACGCCCGCCTCCGTACGGCCACACCTGATCCACCCCACCCCGCACCACCACCCTCATCCCGAGCCGGAAAGGCGGACGTCATGGCCGACCCGCTGCTGTTCAACCCGCACACCTACGACCCCGCGCACTTCGACCCGGAGACCCGCCGGCTCCTGCGCGCCACCGTCGACTGGTTCGAGGCGCGTGGCAAGCGCCGGATCATCGAGGACTACCGGAACCGGGCCTGGCTCGGCGACTTCCTCGCCTTCGCCGCCGAGGAAGGGCTCTTCGCCACCTTCCTGACGCCGTCCTCCGCCGCCGGTGAGCACGCGGGCGACAAGCGCTGGGACACCGCCCGCATCGCCGCCCTCAACGAGATCCTCGGCTTCTACGGCCTCGACTACTGGTACGCCTGGCAGGTCACCATCCTCGGCCTCGGCCCGGTCTGGCAGAGCGGCAACGCCGCCGCACGGGACCGCGCCGCCGAACTCCTCGCTCAGGGCGAGGTGTTCGCCTTCGGACTCTCCGAGAAGTCCCACGGCGCCGACATCTACTCCACCGACATGCTCCTGGAGTCCGACGGCCAGGGCGGCTTCCGCGCCACCGGCTCCAAGTACTACATCGGCAACGGCAACGCGGCCGGGCTCGTCTCCGTCTTCGGCCGCCGGACCGACGTCGAGGGCCCCGACGCCTACGTCTTCTTCGCCGCCGACAGCCGCCACCCGGCGTACCACCTCGTCAAGAACGTCGTCGACTCCTCGAAGTACGTCAGCGAGTTCCGACTGGAGGACTACCCGGTCGCGGCCGAGGACGTCCTGCACACCGGTCGCGCCGCCTTCGACGCCGCCCTCAACACGGTCAACGTCGGCAAGTTCAACCTGTGCACCGCCTCGATCGGCATCTGCGAGCACGCGATGTACGAGGCCGTCACCCACGCGCAGAACCGCATGCTGTACGGCCGACCGGTCACCGCGTTCCCGCACGTGCGGCGCGAGTTGACCGACGCGTACGTCCGGCTCGTCGGCATGAAGCTGTTCAGTGACCGCGCCGTCGACTACTTCCGCACCGCGGGTCCCGACGACCGCCGCTACCTCCTCTTCAACCCGATGACGAAGATGAAGGTGACCACGGAGGGCGAGAAGGTCATCGACCTGATGTGGGACGTCATCGCCGCCAAGGGCTTCGAGAAGGACAACTACTTCGCCCAGGCCGCCGTGGAGATCCGCGGTCTGCCGAAGCTGGAGGGCACGGTCCACGTCAACCTGGCGCTGATCCTGAAGTTCCTGCGCAACCACCTCCTCGACCCGGTCGCGTACGAGCCCGTCCCGAGCCGTCTGGACGCGGCCGACGACACCTTCCTCTTCCGCCAGGGGCCGGCCCGCGGCCTCGGCTCGGTCCGCTTCCACGACTGGCGCGCGGCCTACGACGCGTACGCCCACGTGTCCAACGTGGCGCGCTTCCGCGAACAGGCCGACGCCCTCTGCGAGTTCGTGCTCAAGGCCGCCCCCGACGAGCAGCAGAGCCGCGACCTCGACCTGCTCCTTGCCGTCGGCCAGCTCTTCGCCCTCGTCGTCCACGGGCAGCTGGTCCTGGAACAGGCCGCCCTGACCGGTCTGGACGAGGACGTGCTGGACGAACTGTTCGCCGTCCTCGTCCGCGACTACTCCGCACACGCGGTCGAGCTGCACGGCAAGGACTCGGCGACCGAGCCGCAGCAGCTCTGGGCGCTCGGCGCCGTCCGGCGCCCCGTCGTCGACGAGGTGCGGTCGGAGCGTGTCTGGCAGCGCGTCGAGGCGCTGTCGGGCGCGTACGAGATGACCCCCTGATCCCGGCGTCCTGAGGGCCCTTCTCCCGGGCTGTGCCCCAGCTCCGGGAGAAGGCCCCGGACCCTGCGGCCCCCGACGTCGCGGACCTGGACTTTCGGGTCAGATCTTGGATCTTCGTCGCTTCTTCTTGAGGGAGCGTGCCGACGGCGCCAGGGTGGGTGTCATGACCTTGGAAGCCACCCTGGCGAACGCCCGGCACTGGGCGGAGCCCCCGGCCGCCCTCGCAGTCGACGACGACGTGCTGACCGTGGAGGCGGGTGCCAGGACGGATGTCTTCACCAACCCGCTGACCGGAGAGGTCAGGAACGACGCGGCACGTGCTCTCCTGGTCCCTCCCCCCGGCGACTGGCAGTTCTCGGCCCGCCTCCGCGTGGACTTCCGAGCGCCGTGGGACGCCGGCGCCCTCATCGTCTGGTCGGCGCCGGACGTCTGGGCCAAGCTCAACTTCGAGCAGGCGCCCGACGGCCCGCCCACGCTGTACTCGGTCGTCACTCGCGGGCTCTCGGACGACGCCGTGGGGTGGCCCCTCCACCACGGTCCGGTGTGGCTGAGGATCAGCCGTGTCGACGGCGGTTTCGCCTTCCACACCTCGCTCGACGGCGACTCCTGGCGCCTGGCTCGACAGTTCGGTCTGGACGGCGCTTCGGAGGCAAGGGTCGGGATCGAAGTCCAGTCCCCGGTCGGAGACGGCTGTGTCGCCAGATTCGACCGTATGACGCTGACGCCGTCGCGGCTGACTCATCCCTACGACGGCAGCTGACCGGTACCGCTGCCCAAGGGGGAGGGCTCGTCTCGTCCGGCTGATGAGCGTGCGCCGCGCGTGGGTGGGGCGCCGCGGGCCGGGTAGACGCTGAGCGACACGAGGAGATGACCATGAAGATCCTGACGATGGGAGTCGAAGAGGAGTCCGTCCTCGTGGACAGCGTCGGCCGTGCCCCCGTCGACCGCGCGCCGGAAGTGATCGCGGCGGCCACGGAAGTGCTCGGGTCCCAGGTCCAGAGGGGGTTCTTCAACGCCCAGGTCGAGACCACCACCCAGCCCACGGCCTCGTGCCGCGACCTGCGCGACGAACTGGTCTGGCTGCCCTCGGTCGTCGGCGAGGCCGCCTGGGCGGAACGCTGCCGACCGGTGGCCACCGGAACACCGGTGCTGCCGCCCGCGGAGCCGCTGACCATCACCGACACCGAGCGCTACCGGCGCATGGCACACCGCTTCGGTCCGTGATGGACGAGGTCCGGCTCTCCCCGCGTGAGCGGCGCATCCTCGCCGAGATGGAGGAGACCCTCCGCCAGGACCAGACGCTCGACCGCCGGCTGCGGTCGATGCGCCAGGGCCCGTGCGGCGTCCCTCGGCGGTTGCTGCCCGTGGGTGTGGCCCTCGCCTTCGCAGCGGCCGCCGTGCTCGTCGGACTCGCCACCACCACCGGACGCGCGGTGTACGTATGGGCGTTCGCCGGCACCTGGGTCCTGGCGCTCAGCGGCCTGACCGTCCTGGTGGTGCGCTGGTGCCGCCGGTGGGCGTCCTCCCGGCACGACGACACCGGTGCGTGAACCGGAAGGTGCCCGCCGTTCCTCAGCCGGGCCGGGAGCCGGTTCGCATGGGGCCGCCGATGCGGGGCACCAGCCCGGTGACGCCGCCGGACGGCAGCCACGGGAGGAGGCCGAAGCCGCATGACCCAGGCGGCACGGGCCCACGCCCGGGCGGCCTCCCGGCCCGCTCGGGCCGGAAGCGGAGGAGGACGGAGCCGATGACTGCTCGCGGTGGACGACCTGACCGGGGCGCCGCCCTGTTCGACCTCGACGGGACCCTGGTGGACACCAACTACCTGCACACCCTGGCCTGGTGGCAGGCGCTGCGCCAGCACGGGCACGTCGTGCCGATGGCCCGCATCCACCACGCCATCGGCATCGGCGCCGACCGGCTCCTCGACGCGGTGCTCGGCTCCGAACGCCGCCGGGACGAGGACGCGTCCCTCGCCGACGCGCACGGCACGCTCTACGCCGTCTGGTACGACGTCCTGCCGCCGTTCGACGCCGCCGCCGACCTGCTCCACGCGGTGGCCGCACGAGGGTGGCGGGTCGTCCTGGCCAGTTCGGCCGCCGAGGAGGAAGTGGCGGCGATCCGCAAACGCCTGGACGCCGAGGACGTCATCGCGGCGGCCACAACCGGCGGCGACGTGGAGACCACCAAACCGGCCCCCGACCTCGTCGAGAGCGCGCTCCGGGCGATCGATGCCGAACCCACCGACGCCGTCTTCGTCGGCGACACCGTATGGGACGTCGAGGCCGCCGGCCGAGCGGGCGTGCCGTGCGTGGGCCTTCTGACGGGCGGCAGGTCACGCCGTGAACTGGAGGACGCGGGCGCGGTCGCCGTCTACGAGGACGCGCGGACCCTGCTCCGCCACATCGACACGAGCCCGCTGTCCCGGCCCCCTTCCTAGCCTCCCGGGTGCTTCCCGGCGACCGAGATCACAGGGTTTCGGCCGCCCTCCGCAGGTCGGCGACCAGACCCGCGTACATGTTCTCCCGGTCCTCGTCCCTCGCCCTCAGGACGGCCGAGGGGTGCACCGTCGCCAACACCTGTACTCCGGCGCGTACCTCCGCGTCGAAGCCGCCCTTGGCTTCCGACTCCGGCAGGGGCCTCGGCACGCCCCGGTCGGTGCCGACCCGGAAGGAAGGACCCAGTAGCGCGCGGCCGGCCGTGGCGCCGAGCGTCACCACCAACTCGGGTGACACAAGACGGAGTTCCGCTTCCAGCCAGGGATGGCAGTCCAGTGTCTCGCGCAGGCTCGGCGCCTCGTGGATCCGCCGCTTCCGGGGCTCCTCCTGGGTGAACTTGAAGTGTTTGACCGCGTTCGTGACGTACACGCCTTCCTCGTCGATGCCCGCGTCGCGCAGCGCCCGGGTCAGCAGCCGGCCCGCGGGCCCCACGAACGCGACCCCCTCGCGGTCCTCCTGGTCACCCGGCTGCTCGCCGACCAGCATCAGCCGCGCGTGCGGGTCGCCGCGTCCGAAGACGGTTCCGGCCGCGTACCGGTGGAGCGGGCAGCCCCGGCAGTCGGCGGCGGCCCTGCGGTGAGCCGGCAGCCCGCCGCGCCGCGGCAGGAAGGGCGTGGCGTCGTACGGCTCCGGGACGGCCGCACCGTCCGCGCCGCCGGTCGCGGGGCCCTCGTCGTGCGGGGCCTTCGCACGGGTGGCGTTCATAGGATGACCTCCTCGGGACGTCGCCGGGGCCGCGTCGCGTGGACGTTCAGCGCGGGACGTTCAGCGCATGGCCAGGACGATGCCGTACACCGCGAAGAACAGGGCGACGACGAGGACCAGGATCCACAGGAGGACCATGGGGCCGGCGGCCCAGCCGCGGGTCGGGCGCCGGTACGGCCCCGTGCCGGTGCTCGTGCCCGCCTCCGCGGGAGGCGTCTCGCCCGGCGGTACGCCGCCGCCTGGCTCCAGGCCCGCCGCGGTGCGGGGGTCGGGGTTGCTCGGGGTGGTCATGACGGTCACCTCCTCGGCGGCCGGTCGGCCGCGTGCCCGGCGCCTACCCCCGCTCGGCCCGCGCATCCGGCGATCCGGGCCGTCATCCGGCACGGCACGACTCCGCGCGAACAGCGCGAGGGCGCACCGCTGGACGGCCGGCTCGCGGAGGAGCGCCCGGACGTGGCGCCCGAGCGGGGCGACGACGTCGGTGACCTCCCCGACGGGGAGGGCGAGCCCGTCGACGAGGAGGCACCGGCGCCACCCGCGCCGGGCGCCTCACCCGCCCCGATCCCTTGGTCCCGGGCGGCGTCACCGCCGAGGACGTGGGGCGCGACGACGGGACGGGCCCGGCGGAGGAGGCGGCGGTTCACCGGGACACCGGCATCGACGGCCGGTGATCCGCGCCGTACAGCACCGTATGCCGCGACCGAGGCCCTGGACCGCTCGACGCCCGGGGCCGGGGCCGACGGGCTCCGGCCGTGACCACCCGCCGTGGCGGGCCGGGTTTCGGTCAAGCCGTGCCGGCAGCCGCGTCCCGCGTTGAATCCAGCCCCGCGGGGGCCGCGACCTCCGGATGCTCCGGGCTGAGGTAGTGCACGTGCGTCTCCTCGCCGTGGAGCACCAGCAGGCCCCGCAGCTCCTCGGCGGCGGTCTTGAGCAGGTGGCCGTCGCGGGTGGCGTGGAGGGTTTCGAGGAGGAAGGCCACGCGGGTGGAGTCCTCGGTGACCCGGGTGCGGTGGGCGTCGCGGTGGTTCCAGTGCCGGGTCAGTACACCGGTGGAGTCGGTGTAGACGACCTCGCCGGGCTTGGGGTTCTCCGTGGTGTCGGGCTCGCCGAGCGGGGTGAACTCCTCGGTGCCGTCGGCGTACACGATCTCGACGGCGCCGGTGACGTGCTGGAGGTCGAAGGCGCCGGCGGGCAGGCCGTGCCGGACGGAGACGGCGTTGTAGGAGTCGACGGCCGGATTGATGCGCGGCAGGGTGCCCTTCTTGGCCATGCGGCGCCCCAGGGCGTCGACACTGGGGCGGATGCGGCGGGGGTTGGTGCCGAAGGAGCGGTAGGCGGTGTGCCACGCCTCGATCCGCGGGTCGTTCTCGTCGGCCGGGGCCCAGGCGCCGGCGGCCAGCTGCTGCTCAAGGCCGTCGAGCGCGGTGGCGGTGTCGGGCCAGGGCTCGTGGCCGCGTAGTCCACCGGCGGTGACCACGGCGATGAGCGTGTCGGGGAAGGCGTCGGCGACGGCGGGGGTGATGCGGAAGACGGTCATGGGTCGAGCTCCGTTCCGAGGTGGTGCGGTGTGGGCGGGGGCGAGGGTTTCCGGGGCGGGCCGATGCGGTCCGAGCGCGGGTCCAGGGTTCGAGGAGCCGGTACCGGCCCGGCGGCGCCGCCGCCGGCGGGCCGTGGGCTGCTTACGTGAGGGCGAGGAGGCTGACGGCGACCGCGGCGGCGCCCAGGCCCGCGACCTGGCCCTTGTGGATGCGCTCGGCGAGCACGCCGCGGGCGAGGAGGATCGTGCCGGCCGGGTAGAGGGCGGTGATCACGGCGACGACGGTGAGGTCGCCGCTGCGTGCCGCGAGCAGGAAGAGCAGGTTCGCCAGCGAGTCCAGGACACCGGCCGCGGCCGACAGGGCGTAGGCGGGCTTCTCCGGGCCGAGCCTGCGGTGCAGGAGCCCGGCCGCGGCCAGGGTGACGACCGAGGAGACCGCCCTGCCGACGATCAACGGCGCCACGCCGCTGTCGGACGGCGCCTGGTGCAGGAAGATCAGTTGCAGCGCGATGGCCGCGCCCGCGCCGAGGGCCAGCAGCAGCGCCGTACGCGACGGCCGGGACGAGACCGCCCCCTGCCCGGCGCTGACCAGCACGACCGCGACCAGCGCGAGCGGCAGACCCAGAAGGCCCGCCATCCCCAGGTGCTCGCCCTGCAGGAGTCCCACTGTCACCGGGAGCGCGGCGGAAACCAGCGCGGTGACCGGGGAGAGCACGTTCATGGGCCCGATGGCGAGGGTCTTGTAGAGCAGGGCGAACGCGGCGGCGGAGGCCACACCGGAGGCGGCGCCCCAGCCGAGCGCCGCGGGGCTGAACGAGGCGCCGAGCACGGGCCACAGCAGCAGCTCGACCGCCAGGCTGGCCGGCGCGGCGACCATCACCGTGCGGAGCACATGGGCCTTGCGGGCGCCCAGGCCGCCGAAGAAGTCGGCGCACCCGTAGGCCAGTGAGCTTCCCAGGGCCAGCAGTAGAGCTATCACGAGTCGATCCCTTACGATTGCATCAGAACGACCAAACCGTACAACGGAACGACCGCCTTCTGTCAACCGACCGACCGGAGCGTGCATTCCATTGACCGACCAAGGGGGATGGTGACCAGGTGACCGAGACAGAGGCGGCCCTGCGCACGCTCGCGCACAACGTCCGCTCAGCTCGCACACGCGCCGGCCTGTCCCTGGACGAGCTGGGCCGCCGGGCCAAGGTCAGCAAGGGCGCGCTGGTCGGGCTGGAGAAGGCGCAGGGCAATCCGAACTTCGCCACCCTGGTCCGGCTGGCCGACACGCTGGGTGTCTCGGTCTCCGCGTTGATGGAAGGGCCGACCGAAGGGCGCGTCCGTGTGGTCTCGGCCGGCGCCGTGATGCCGCTGTGGGCGGGGGAGCGGGGCAGCGAGGCCCGGCTCATGCTGACGACCTCGGGCCCCGCCCCGGTCGAGGTGTGGCGCTGGCGTCTCGAACCGGGCGAGGAGTACCCCAGCCACCCCCACCAGGCCGGCGTCGTGGAGACCGTCAGCGTCACCGCGGGCCGCATGGCCCTGGTGGTCGACGGCGCGGAACACCCCGTCGAAGCCGGGCAGACCGCCACGTTCGACGGTGACGCCCCCCATGCGTATCGCGGGGCGGGCGACGAGCCCTGCCATCTGATCATGACCGTCCATCTGCCGGCGGGGCCCGCGCCCACGGCCTGACCGGACCGCGGCCCGGGCGGTGGACGCGGCCCCCTGGAGACGGGTGGGGCCCCGGCCGCCGGCGGGGAGGTCGGCGGGCCGGGGCGGGAAGGGGAGGGATCAGGCGAGGGATCAGGCGAGGGCGCCGGTCACCGCGGTGCCGGACTTCGTGACCTTGTACGTGACGGTCTGGCCGCTGTAGAAGTGGAAGACCAGCGTCGCCGTGTCCCCGTCACGCAGCGCGGCGAGGAACTCGGGGGTCAGGGTGATCGCGCCGTTCGCGTAGTCCGGCGAGAAGGCCTTGTTGAACTCCTGGTACGGAGTCCAGCCCGTCTGGCCGGCGTTGGTGCCGTCGGCGTACGTGGCGTGCATGGTCGCCAGGTTGTTGCCCCGGTACTGGGTGGGAACGGTGAACGCGGTGGAGGTTCCGGTGGCGCTCGACAGCACGGGGAGGTCGTTGGTCACGATGTCGATGTTCCAGGGAAGGCCGCTGGAGAACCGGGCCTGCAGCGTCGCGTTGACGCCGTAGGCCCGGCTGCCGACCAGGCGGGCCAGCGTCCTGGCGGAGAGGGTCAGCTGGGTGCCGGAGACGGTGTAGTCCCGTCCCGCGGACAGCTTGGTGCCGCCCTGCCACAGCCCGCGGAAGCTCGTCCCGTTCAGGTTCAGTGTGAGCGACTTGGCCGTGATCGTCGCGGACTTCGGCACGAAGACCTTGTCGAAGGAGGCCGTGCCCGAGCGGGTCGTCCAGCTCGACTTGATCCAGTCGAACAGGGCCTGGTCACGCCACTGCAGGGTCTCGCGGTTCAGGTAGCCGAACGGGTCCCACAGGGCGGTGGTGACGCCGATCGCGCGCGCCGTGTAGTTGACGTGCTCGTAGTACTTCAGCGCCTCGCCGCGCTCGGTCCGGTCGGGGTGGAAGTGGTTCGGGTAGTCGAGCAGTCCGTACTCGCCGATGTAGACCGGGATGCCCCGGGCGACGAAGGTGTCGCGGATGCCGGCGAAGGTGTCGTCCAGGTTCTTCTGCGCGACGGCGTCGTAGTGGGTGCCGCCCGCCACGTTCACGCTGAACGGGTACCAGCTGTAGAAGTGCACCTGCGCCACGAGCTGGCCGTCGTTCAGCCCGCGGATCGTGGTGTACAGGTCGTTCATGAAGGCCGGGTCGGGGCTGCCGGCGGGCGTGGTCAGGCTCAGCAGACGGTTCGCGTTCATGCCGCCCGAGGCGCGGACCAGGCGGTGGAACGAGGTCTGCAGCTCCCTCAGGTACTGGAACTTCTGCGCCTCCGTGGCGTTGGCGAAGCTCGGCTCGTTGATGCCCTCGAAGACCAGGGTGCGCGGCGCGTCCCGGAAGGTCGTCGCGATCTGGGACCAGGTGGAGTCGAACCGGGCCATGACGTCGTCGTGGTCGCTCGTGATCTTCTCGACCCACATCCACGAGTCGTGGTGGACGTTGAGCACGACGTACAGGCCGCTCTCCAGCGCCCAGTCGGTGAGCTGCTTGACGCGGGCCATGTACGTGGCGCTGATCGTGTAAGGCGCCGTGGCGGACTGGTTGTCGCTCCAGGTCACCGGGATGCGGACGCTGCGGAACCCGTCCGCCGCGACCTTCTCGAACGTCGCCTTGGTGGTCTGCCCGTTGCCCCAGGACGACTCGTTCGGGGTGGCGTCCAGGGTGTTGCCCAGGTTCCAGCTCGGCTGCATCGCGGCGACGGCCTCGACGGCCGAGTCCGGGACCACGACGGTCGTCCGCGAGGGGGCGTGCTTGGCGCCGGGGCCGGCGAGCGCCGTGCCACCGGGCAGCCCCAGCAGGACGGCCAGCGCCAGCAGCAGGGCGGCGAGGCGTCCGGGGCCGTGGCCGCGGCCGCGGCGGGGCGATGACTGCCGTGTCTCGTTCACGTACATCCCTTTCGGTCGGTCGTGCGGACGTGGTGCGTGTGCTGGTCGGGGGTCAGTCGGCGAGCGGCTCGTAGGCGAACCAGTCGAAACGGACGGTTCCCTCGGCGGCGTACATGCCGAGGACACGGCCGGTGAAGCCGCCCGCGACCTCGGTCGAGAGGTACCGGCCGTCGAGCGTGCCGAGCGTGGTGGACGTTCCGTCCGCCGCCTCGACGCCGAAGGCGATCCGGTCGGGTCCGGTCCGTGGTTCGCCCGGCGGCTGGGGGGTGATCTCGACGCCGAGGACGACAGGGCCGGGCGGCACCGGTGCGGACGCCACCTCGGTGCGCAGCGGTCCGACGCGGGCGAACACCGTCACCGTCCCGGTGGACGCCTCGATCTCGTAGTGGTGCCGCTCGTCCAGGCGGACGGCCAGGCCGCCGCGGCCGTCGGCGGGGTCCACGAGGGTGCGCGCGGTGCAGGAGAGATGCTGTTGGCGGCGGCCGACGAACGTCACGTCGGGCTCGTCGAGCGAGGCGCCGGCGGCACGGAGGGTCAGCCAGCCGGACCGCTCCTCGGTGGTGCACAGTGTGGCGGGGCGCTCGCGCGGCGAGATCCAGCGGGGGTGGAGCTCGGCCCGGTCGAAGTCGTCCCGGAGCGGGGGTACGGGGCCGGGCCGGAGCGGCCAGGCGGGCACCGGCATCTCGGGGAGGAGGTCACCGACGACGGGCCAGCCGTCCGCCCACGTCACGGGGGCGAGGAAGGTCTCGCGGCCGAGCACGTGCCAGCCGGGGGTGCCGCCGCGCGGCCGGACACCCAGCAGCACCATCCACCACGAACCGTCGGGCGCCTGCACGAGGTCCGCGTGGCCGGTGTTCTGGATCGGGTGGTCGGTGCCGCGATGGGTCAGGATCGGGTTGGCCGGGCACGGCTCGAACGGGCCGGAGGGCGTCGGGCCGCGGGCGATCGAGACACTGTGGCCGCGCTCGGTGCCGCCCTCGGCGATCAGCAGGTACCAGTAGTCGCCGATCCGGTACACGTGCGGGGCCTCGGGCGCCTTCGCCCCCGGCGCTCCGGACCACAGTCGGCGCGGCTCGCCGAGCACCTTTCCGCTGTACGGGTCGATGCGGAACTGGGACATCCCGGCGACGGTGCACCAGCAGGTGCCGTCCTCGTCCCAGACGAGGTCGGGGTCGATGCCGGGCACTCCGGGGAGCCGGACCGGGTCGGACCACGGTCCGGCCGCGTCGGTGGCGGTGAAGAGCACGTTGCCGGTGTCGCCGACGTTGGTGACGATCAGCCAGAACCGGCCGTCGTGGTGGCGGAGCGTCGGTGCGTAGATCCCGGCGGAGGAGGGCATGTCGCGGGGGAGCCGCAGCTGGCCCGGCCGATCGAGGGCGTTGCCGATCTGGGTCCAGTTCACCAGGTCGCGGCTGTGGAAGACGGGGATGCCGGGGAAGTACTCGAAGCTGGAGCACACCAGGTAATAGTCGTCGCCGACGCGGCAGACGCTGGGGTCGGGGTGGAAGCCGGGGATCACCGGGTTGGTGACGGTACCGGGCCGCATATCTGACATAACGTCAGATTCCTTTCGTTCTGCGGGGCGTGGAGGCAGGCAGCACGGCGAACTCGGCGTCCCTCCCGCTCAGTCCTTGCGGAGGACCACGCAGCCGCCGGGCGGCAGCACGTGAGCGGTGGCGGCGGTCAGCAGGTCGTGGGCGGGCTCCGGCAGCGGTACGGCGTCGGTGCCGTGGTTGATGAGCACCTGCCAGCGGCGGCCGTCCGGGGCGTGGCGGGTGACGGCCTCGACCCCGGCCAGCGGACCGGGCACCTCCGGTGCCACGCCGGCTTCCGTGAGCAGCCGGGCGATCAGCGCCGTGTAGGCGGCGTCGTCGAGGCGCGTGGAGAGGTACCAGCCGTGGCCGGCGCCGAACCCGCGGCGCGTGAGGGCGGGCCCGCCGGCCTGCGTGCCGTGGGTGTACGAGGCGATCACCTCGGCGCCCTCCGTACGCAGGGACTCGCTCCAGACGCCGGCCGGCGAACCGTCCGAGAGCGTGATCTGCTCGTCCCGTCGCAGCGGCCGGTGTTCCTCGACCCGGACGCCCAGCGCCTCGCGCAGCGGCGCGGCCGGGTAGCCGCCGAGCCGGGAGTGGAGGCGCTCGTCGACACAGCCGCCGGCGTACTGGACGAGCAGGGTTCCGCCGCCCTCGACGTATCCGTGCAGGTTCTCCGCGCCCGTGTCGGAGAGCAGGAACAGGGCCGGGGCGACGACGAACCGGTAGCGGCTCAGGCCGTGTTCCGGGTGGGCGAAGTCGACCGTGACGCCGGCGTCCCACAGCGCCCGGTGGGCGCGGCTCAGCGCGGAGTGGTAGTCGAGTCCGGCCGACGGCAGGCCGTCGGTCTCCAGTGCCCACCATGCGTCGGAGTCGTGCAGGACGGCCACCTCGGCCCGTACGGTGGAACCGGCGAGCTCGCCGAGGCGGGCCACGGCCTCGCCGGCGGCCGTGGCCTCACGGAAGACGCGGCTGTCCGGCCCGGCGTGCGGGACGATCGCCGAGTGCCACTGCTCGGAGCCCGCCCGGGACTGGCGCCACTGGAAGAACAGCGCGCCCTCCGAACCCCGGGCGATGTGCCCGAGCGTGTGGCGCAGGATGTCACCCGGCTCCTTGGCGAGGACACCGCCCTCGGCGTACACCGTGTTGGTGCCCTGCTCCATCAGCAGCCAAGGAGCGCCGCCGCCGAACGAGCGGGCCCGGTCGGCGCCGAAGGCGGTGTCGGCGGCCGCGTCCATCCCGGGGGCGGTCGGGTAGTGGTCGATGGAGACCAGGTCGACCTCGCGGCCGAAGGCCCACAGGTCCAGGTTCTGGTAGCCGGGCACCATCAGATTGGTCGTCACCGGCCGGTCGCTGTGCTCGCGGATCGCGTCGCGCTGCTCCTTGTAGGCGCCGAGGGCCTCGTCGGACCAGTAGCGGCGGAAGTCCAGGGCCTGGCCCGGATTCTTGTGCCACTGGGTGGAGCGGGGCGACTGGATCTGCTCCCACGACGTGTACCGCTGGCTCCAGAACGCCGTCCCCCAGGCCTCGTTGAGGGCGTCGAGGGAGCCGTGCCGGGCGCGCAGCCAGACCCGGAAGCCCGCGGCCGTGTGGTCGCACCAGCAGAGGGTCGCGTACTCGTTGTGCACGTGCCACAGCGCCACGGCGGGATGGTCCCCGTACCGCTCGGCCAGGGCGGAGGCGATCCGGCGGGCCGCTCCGCGGTACGCGGGGGCGGCGAGGCAGTAGGTGTCCCGGCTGCCGTGGGTCAGCCGGGTGCCGTCGGGCGTGACCGGCAGGGCGTCGGGGTGGGCCAGGGAGAACCACGGCGGCGGCGAGGCGGTCGGCGTGGCCAGGTCGACGGCGACACCGTTCGCGTGCAGCCGCTCCAGGTGGGCGTCGAGCCAGGTGAAGTCGTAGCGGCCCTCCTCCGGTTCGAGCAGGGCCCAGGAGAAGACGCCCACCGTCGCCAGGTTGACCCGCGCCCGGGCCATCAGCTCGTCGTCCTGCTTCCACACCTCCTCGTCCCACTGCTCGGGGTTGTAGTCCCCGCCGAAGGCGAGCCCGCCCAGGCGGTCGGTGAGCCGGCGGACGTCCATCTGGAGCACTTCCTTCGCGTGGGGCGGAGCGGTGACGACGGTGACGGCCCGGGAGATGGGAAGCGCATGGTGAGGTCCCCCGTCCTCAACTCGGCGTCGAATCGCTTCACCTGGCTGGGGAACGTAACGGACTTGTTTCGCGCGAAACAAGGGGTTCAGCAGAAGCAAACCTTCTTTGTGGCTCTTATTGACAGGTCAGCGGGGTGAATGCAACTGTCGATGCGCTTCGACGATCGGCTACCGGGCGGAGGAACCCGCACGATGAAGTTCACCGACGGCTACTGGCTGATGCGCCCAGGAGTGACCGCAAGCTACGCCACCGAGGTCGCCGACGTCCGGGCCGGCGAGCACCGGGTGACCCTCTACGCGCCCGTGAAGCGGGTGGCCGGTCGCAACGACACCCTCAACAGCCCGCTCCTGACCGTCGAGTGCTGGTCACCGGCCGAGGGCGTGATCGGGGTGCGGACGACCCACCACGCCGGTGGAGTGCGGCGCGGCCCGGAGTTCGCCCGGCCCGGCGAGCAGCGGAACGCGGGCAAGGTGCACCGGGACGGCGACGTGGTGGAACTCGCCTCCGGCGACCTGGCCGTGCGGGTGGACACCGCAGGGCCATGGCTCCTGGAGTTCACCGCCGGCGGACGCGTGCTGACCTCGGCCGGCGCACGGGGCACCGGCTTCGTCACCGACACCGACGGCCGGCACCACATGCTGGGCCGGCTCTCCCTGGGGGTCGGCGAGCTGGTCTACGGCCTGGGGGAGCGGTTCACCCCGCTGGTCAAGAACGGGCAGGCGGTGGACATCTGGCAGGCGGACGGCGGCACCAGCAGCGAACAGGCCTACAAGAACGTCCCCTTCCACCTGACGAACCAGGGCTACGGCGTCTTCGTCAACCACCCGGGCAGGGTCTCGTACGAGGTCGGCTCCGAGTCCGTCGGCCAGGTCCAGTTCAGCGTCGAGGACCAGGTCCTCGAGTACTTCGTCGTCCACGGCCCCACCCCGAAGCAGATCCTGGAGCGCTACACGGCCCTCACCGGCCGCCCCGCGCTGCCACCCGCCTGGGCGCTCGGCCTGTGGCTGACCACCTCCTTCACCACCGACTACGACGAGGCCACCGTCAACCGCTTCGTCGGCGGCATGGCGGAACGCGGCATTCCCCTCAGCGTGTTCCACTTCGACTGCTTCTGGATGCGCGCCTACCAGTGGTGCGACTTCGCGTGGGACCCCGACACCTTCCCCGACCCGGCCGGCATGCTGGCACGGCTCAAGGAGCGGGGGCTGCGCGTCTCCGCCTGGATCAACCCCTACATCGCGCAGCGGTCCGCGCTCTTCGAGGAGGGCATGCGCGAGGGATACCTCGTGCGCCGCCCGGACGGCGGCGTCTGGCAGTGGGACCTGTGGCAGCCCGGCATGGCCCTGGTGGACTTCACCGACCCGGCGGCCCGCGCCTGGTACACGGACAAGCTCCGCACCCTCCTCGACATGGGTGTGGACTGCTTCAAGACCGACTTCGGCGAGCGCATCCCCACCGACGTCGTCTGGCACGACGGCTCCGACCCGGAGCGGATGCACAACTACTACACGCACCTCTTCAACCAGTCCGTTTTCGAGCTGCTGCGCGAGGTGCGCGGCGAGGGCGAGGCGCTGCTCTTCGCCCGCTCCGCCACCGCGGGCGGCCAGCAGTACCCGGTGCACTGGGGCGGAGACTGCGAGTCCCACTTCAACGCCATGGCCGAGTCCCTGCGCGGCGGGCTCTCCCTCGGCCTGTCGGGCTTCGGTTTCTGGAGCCACGACATCGGCGGTTTCGAGGGCACCCCGACGCCGACCGTCTTCAAGCGCTGGGTCCAGTTCGGTCTGCTGTCCTCGCACAGCCGCCTGCACGGCAGCAAGTCGTACCGCGTGCCCTGGGACTACGGGGAGGAGGCCGTCGACGTCACCCGCGAGTTCACCCTCCTCAAGCACCGCCTCGCCCCGTACCTCCAGCGCGCCGCCCAGCAGGCGCACACCACCGGCGTGCCGGTGATGCGGGCCATGGTGCTCGAATTCCCCGACGACCCGGCCGCCGCCACCCTCGACCGGCAGTACATGCTCGGGGACGACCTGCTCGTCGCCCCCGTCTTCACCGACGACGGCACGGTCGAGTACTACGTGCCCGACGGGACGTGGACGAACGTCCTGACCGGCGACCGGGTCACCGGCCCCCGATGGGTGCGCGAGCGGCACGGCTTCCACACGCTCCCGCTGCTCGCCCGGCCCGACTCGGTCATCCCGCTCGGGGCGGACGACCAGCGTCCCGTCTCCGCATGGTCGGACGGCGTCGAACTGCGCGTGCACGCCCTCGCGGACGGAGCCGAGCGCACCGTCGTGATCCCCCGCTCCGACGGCCCCGGCGGGGCGGCCCGCTTCCACCTGATCCGTACGGGTGACCGGCTCCGGGTCACCACGGACAGCCCGCACTCCTGGCGGCTGCGGATCGGCGGTCCGGAGGGCGTCCTGCACACCAGCCCCGCCGGCCGCCGGGAGGCGGACCTCCCCTACCCGCTCTGAGCCGTACGGACCCGAGGCGCGCGTGGCCCGCAAGAACGGGGTCGGGGTGCTGGTGTCCCAGTTCGGACGGACGCTGACGGGGGAAGGCCGGAGCTCAGCGGTTGAACGTCAGCCGGGGGGCCGCGTTGCGGGCGAGCGTGTGTGCCTGGTCGGGCCACCACGTACCGGCGGGCGGGTCGACGATGCCGTACTCGGGGTCGATCGTGCCGCCGGTGTTGCGGGTGCAGCTGCCGTCGGACTCGCCGGGGATCTTGATCCACAGGAAGGCGTCGACGAGCGGGACGCCGGTGTCGGCGGTGGGACGCGCACCGAGGCCACGGCCGGGCGCGTTGCACCAGATCTCCGGGTCCCCGCTGTACTTGCCGGGCTCCGGGGTCCAGGCGCCCAGACCGTTGCGACTGGTGTCGATGACGAAGTGGTGCAGGGCGTCGGCCGGCGGGGTGCCGACGTTCTGGTCGAACCAGGCGTCGGTCCAGCGCCAGGTCGTGGGGTCGGCGGAGTCGACGGCGTTGCCGGGGGTGCCGTCGTTGGGCGCGGCGGGCGAGTAGTACTGGGTGGCGCACCAGTCGGCGTGGCCGCGCGCGTACTCGGGTCCCTCGGTGGCGAACCACATGCACTTGGCTATCCAGGTGCCGTACCTGGCGTTGTGGTCGGTGGGGTGGGTGTTGGAGACGTTGAGGGCGAAGCCGTCGCCGTACCGGACCCCGGCGTCGAGGAGTCGCTGCGCCATGTCGCCGACGCCCCGCCACAGGACGTTGCCGGCGTCGAGGTAGGCGGCGGTGCCAGGCCGGGACTTGATGGTCCTGACGGCGTACTCGAGGTCCGCGATCCGGGCGGCCGTGAGCTCGCCGGTCGGGTCCACGGCGGGCCCGCAGTCCCGGGGAAGGAGGGCCAGGCCGTCGGGCTCGACCACGACGACCGCCTTGCTGTCGCCGATCCCGGCGGCGAAGGCGTCGATCCACTGCCGGTAGGCGGCGGAGGAGGCGGCTCCGCCGCTGGAGTACTGCGTGCAGTCCCGGCCGGGCACGTTGTAGGCGACCAGGAGCGGGGTCCGGCCGACCGCCCGGGCCTTGCGGACGAGCGAGTTCACCTTGAGGCGGACCTCGTCCGGTGTGCCCTCGGTGAACCACTCGGCCTGTGGATGGCTCGCGACCTTGGCCATGTTCACGGCGTTCGCGAGGTCGCCGGCACGGAGGTCGACGAGCGCCTGCTTGGCGGCCTTGCTGTGCGGGTCCACATAGAACGTGGTGTCCGGGGTGACCGTGTCGGACGCGGGCACGATCTGCGCGGGCACGGCCGGCGCGGTGGCGGCCTGCGCCTGTGTCGCGGTCAGGGCGGCGCAGGCGGTGACCGCCGCGACGGCGGCGGTCACCCGGCGCCGTAGGCTGCGTGGCTTCATGAATGCTCCTGGTCGAAGGACGGGTGGGTGGGGGCCCTGCGGCCCGGTCGCGGGGCGGGCTGATGCCGGGCCACAGGAAGTGCGGGGTCGGTAACCGTGGATCAGTAGCCGTAGATCATCTTGTAGGCGGCCTCGGGGAGGAACTGTCCGGCCGACGAGCCGGCTCCGACACCGCAGTCGCCGTCGGACTCGCCCGGGGTCTTGACCCACAGGAGCATCTCGGCGCCGCCTCCCAGCTGGGTGGGGGTACCGAGGCGGCGGCCCGCGGCGTTGCACCACTCGCCGTTGGCGCCGTTGCCGTTGCGGCTGGTGTCGACGACGAACGGCTTGGTGTAGCCGTAGCGCGCGCTGAGTTCGCCGTTGACGGCGTTGCCGTACGCGGTGTTCTGGGCGGTGGTGAAGTAGTTGGAGATGTTGAGGGAGAAGCCGTGGGCCTGCCGGAGGCCCGCCACGTGGAGGCGCTGGGCCATCGTCGCCGCGCTCACCCAGCCGGGGTTGCCGGCGTCGAGGTAGACCCAGGTGTTGGGCGCCTGGCGGTTGAACTCGGCGACGGCGCCGGTGATCATGCCTTCGCGTTCTCTGATCTGGGTCTGGTTCATGCAGCCGTAGTCCGCGATGGCGTCCGGTTCGAGGAGGACGACGGCCGGACGGTTGGCGATCCCGCCGGCGAACTGCGCGATCCAGGTCGCGTACGCGGACGGCGAGGCGGCTCCGCCCGCGGAGTGCCCGCCGCAGTAGTCGCGGTGGTAGATGTTGTAGGCGACGAGGACGGGCAGCTTGTCCCCCTGGTCCGCCGCCCCCACGTAAGCGCCCGTCGCGGTGCCGATGGTTCCGCTCCAGGAGCCGAACCAGCGGGCCATCGGGGTGTTGGCGATGGACGCGTTGATCGCGGGCGCCCGGCCGTCAACGGGGTTGGCGGCGGCCCACTGCTTCGGGGTGGAGTTCGGGTCCACGTAGAACCCGCTGCTCATGGTGGTCGGATCGGCCGCGTGTGCGGACGGCGCGACGGCGAGCGACAACGGCAGCGCGAGGAAGGCTGCCGCGAGGGCGCGGAATCTGCGGCGCATGGCTGTACCTCGATCTCCTGGCGGCGGACGCGCCGCACGCTCTCGTCCTGAGCGGGCGGCGCACTGAGGAAGTGCGGTGTACGACGTCCCGGGTGCCGGCGGCGCACCGGCGGGGACTACTGCACACCCGAGGCCCGTGGATACCGTGGAAGCGCTCCCACTGGAAGCGCTACCACAGTGCGATCCGTGGGCCTTGGGGTGTGGGCGGTATCGTGTGACGCCCTGAACGTCCTGTCAAGTGCCGCCGTTTAACCAGCACTTCACACGACAGCGAGAAGGGTTTACAGTCCTGGAACTGGAAGCGCTCCCAGTCTTCCGGTGGCAAGAGAACGGGGCAGGTTCATGACGGAAGGCGTGCCACGCCGGCAGCCGACGCTCGACGAGGTGGCCGAGCTGGCCGGCGTCTCGCGGTCGGTGGCCTCGCGTGTGCTCAACAACGCCCCGCACGTCAGCAGGGGCAAACGCGAGGCGGTAGAACAGGCCGTCCACCGGCTCGGCTACGTACCCAATCCGACCGCTCGCGCACTGGCGACCCGTCAGACCGGGGCGGCCGCCCTGGTCATATCGGGAGAGGATCCGTCGATCTTCGCGGATCCGTTCTTCGCCCAGGTGATCGTGGGGGCGTCGGCCGCGCTGGAGGACGCCGATCTGCACCTCATGCTCTGCCTGGCCGCCTCCGACCGGGGGCGCAGGCGAGTGGAGCAGCTGATCCGGGCCAAAGGCGCCGACGGCGTGATGCTGATGGCGCTGCGCGAGGAGGATCCCCTGGCCCGGCTGGCCGAAGAGGCCGAGATGCCCGTGGTGTTCGGCGGACGCCCGGTCGGTCTGGACCCCCGGTGGTACGTGGACGTCGACAACGTCGGCGGGGCGCGCCAGGCGACCGATTACCTGATCTCGACCGGCCGGACCAGGGTGGTCACGATCTCCGGGCGTCTGGACACCGAGGTCGGGCGCGCCCGGTACCGCGGCTACCGGGACGCCATGCTGGCGGCGGGCCTCGAACCGTGTCCGCCGGAGGCCGGGGACTTCACCGAGTCCACCGGAGCCGTCGCCATGGCCCGGTTGCTGGCGAACCATCCGGACCTGGACGGGGTGTTCGCCGCCAACGACAACATGGGGGCCGGGGCGTTGCGTACGCTGCGCGAGGCCGGCCGGCCGGTCCCCGGCGACATCGCCGTGGTCGGCTTCGACGACCTGGCCGTGGCCCAGATCGCCGATCCGCCCCTGACCACCGTCCATCAGCCCATCAAGGCGCTCGGGCAGGAGATGGCGCGCATGCTCGTCGCGCTCATCAACGGACAGGACCCCACGCCGCTGATCCTCCCCACGCGCCTGGTCACCCGCGCCAGCGCCTGACGGGGAAGTCCGCGGGCACCCCGCGGACTTCCCCACCTTCCCTCCCGGCCTCCCTCTTGACAGACCATCAAAAGGAGGGGAGGGTTCCGCCAGCCTCTTTTGGGAGCGCTCCCAATCCGGGAGGACGCCCCAGGGCCCGCTCTCCCCGGCCTCCCAAGGCCCACCCCGCGCCCCCGCCGACAAGGCGGGGCTCTGCCCGGCGTACCCCACAACCCCTTTGACGCATCGAGGAGATGCCATGTCCCGCCTGTCCATGTCGCGCGCCCGCACGCGCTCCGCCGCCGTCACCTCCGCAGCCGTCGCCCTCGCGCTCGCCCTCACCGGCTGCGGGGCCTCCGAGGACGGCGCCGCCTCCGCCGACGGGAAGATCACCCTGACCGTCGGAACCTTCGGGACCTTCGGGTACAAGGAGGCCGGGCTGTACGACGCGTACATGAAGCAACACCCCGGGATCACCATCAAGGAGAACCCGACCACCGTCGAGGGCAACTACTGGACCGCCCTGCAGACCCGGCTGTCCGGCGGCGGCCTCGACGACGTCCAGGCCCTCGAAGTCGGCCGCATAGCCCTGGCCACCTCCGAGGACCTCGCCGACGCCTTCGCCGACCTGTCCGACGCCCCCGGCGTCGACAAGAAGGACCACCTGCCCTGGAAGTGGGACCAGGCGACCACCGCCGACGGCCGGACGATCGGCCTCGGCACCGACGTCGGTCCGATGGCCATCTGCTACCGCCAGGACCTCTTCAAGGCCGCGGGCCTGCCCTCCGACCCCGAGTCGGTCGGCAAGCTCTGGGCCGGTGACTGGGCGGAGTTCGTCGAGGTGGGCAAGCGGTACCAGGCCGAGGCGCCCAAGGGCACCTTCTTCATGGACAGTGCCACCGGACTGTTCAACGCCGTCGTCTCCAGCAGCACCGTCCAGTACTACAAGGACGGCAAGCTCGCCTACAAGGACTCGCCCAGCGTGAGGACCGGCTGGGACCTGGCCGTCAAGGCCGTCCAGGGCAGGACCAGCCAGGGCCTGAAGATGTTCGACACTCCCTGGCAGACCGCCTTCTCCAAGTCCACCTTCGCCACCACCGTCTGCCCCTCCTGGCAGCAGTCCAACATCCAGCAGTTCTCCGGCCCCGCCAACAAGGGCAGGTGGAACATCGCCCAGCCGCCGGCCGCCGGCAACTGGGGCGGTTCGTTCCTGGCCGTGCCCGCCTCCGGCAAGAACGTCGACGAGGCCAAGAAGCTCGTGGCCTGGCTCACCGCCCCTGAGCAGCAGGCGAAGGTCTTCCAGAAGGTCGGCAACATCCCCGCCAGCCAGGCCGCCTACGACCTGCCGGGCGTCGTCGACTACAAGAACCCCTACATCGGCCCCGGCGCCGCCACCGGCCAGATCTTCTCCACCGCCGCCAAGGCCATCCGCCCCGCCGAGAACGGCCCGAAGGCAGGCGACCTGACCGGGGCCTTCGGCACCGGCGTCCAGCTCATGGAGCAGAACGGCAAGACCCCCGAAGAGGCCTGGGACGCCACCGTCCGCCAGATCGACAGCACCATCCAGTAGCCCTCCCGCCCCTCCCCGGCCGCCGTCGCGGGGGAGGGGGCGGCCGGTCACCGGGGAGCCGGCCGCCCTGCCTCGTACCGACGTACCGACGTACTCGTGTACCGACGTACCCGTGTACCCGCCTACCGACGTACCCGTGTACCCGTGTACCCGCGTACCGGCGTACCCGCGTACCGACGCCCTGTGCCGACGTACCGCCGCGACCGGCCGTGACCCACCGAAGGAACCCACCCGTGGCCTCCACCACCGCACCCAGCCGCAACGGCCCCACAGACCGGCGGGACACCCCGCCGCCACCCGCCCGCCCCGCCGGACGATCCGCCTGGCGCAGCCGCCTGCACCGCTGGGACACCAAAGGCACGCCGTACGCCCTCGTCGCGCCCTTCTTCCTCGTCTTCGCCGCCTTCGGCCTCTTCCCGCTCCTCTACACCGGCTGGCTCTCCTTCCACCGGGTGAGCCTCTACAACGTCGACCGCGCCGAATGGGTCGGCCTGCGGAACTACGAGGACCTGTTCACCGGTCAGGTGAGCCACTACTTCTGGAACGCCCTGCTCAACACCTTCACCCTGGGCGTACTGTCCACCGTTCCCCAGCTGCTCATGGCGCTCGGCCTCGCCCATCTCCTCAACTACCGGCTCCGTGCCCAGGGGTTCCTGCGCACGGCGCTCCTCGCCCCGTACGCCACCTCCGTCGCCGCCGCGACCCTCGTCTTCACGCTGATCTTCAGCCCCGAGGGCGGCATGGCGAACTGGCTCCTCGGCCTGTTCGGCGCCGGGCCCGTGCACTGGGAGGCGGGCCGGTGGAGCTCGCAGTTCGCGATCTCCGTGATCGTCACCTGGCGCTGGACCGGCTACAACGCCCTGATCTTCCTCGCGGCCATGCAGGCCGTGCCGCGCGAACTGTACGAAGCCGCCGCGCTGGACGGGGCCAACCGCTGGAAGCAGTTCCTGCACGTGACGATCCCCGCCCTGCGCCCGACGATCCTCTTCGCGGTGATCGTCTCGACCATCGGCGCCACCCAGCTCTTCGGCGAGCCCTACCTGTTCGGCGGCCAGAGCGGCCACCAGGGCGGCACCGACCACCAGTACGAGACCCTCGGCATCCTCATGTACGACCAGGGATTCCACTCCAGCATGCTCGGGCGCGCCAGCGCGGTCGCCTGGACCATGTTCGGCCTGCTGCTGCTCATCGGGCTCGTCAACGCGCTGATCACCCGCCGCCTGCGCGCCTCCCAGTGACGTGGAGTACGACATGACCACCACCACCACATCCGTCCCCGACCGCCGGCACCGGGCGGCGGCGCGACCGTCCGCCCGTGCCGGCGCGGCCGGCGGCCAGCACCGGGCCGGGCGGCTCGCCCACGTCGTCCTGGGTCTCGCGGCCCTGGCGTCGCTGTTCCCGCTGTACTGGACGCTGGTCGCGGCCTCCACCGACAGCCACGCGGTCGTCTCCAGCCCGCCGCCGATGCTGCCCGGCGGCAACCTGTTCAAGAACCTCACCTATGTGTGGCACAACGCCGGTGGCCGTGGCATGGGCGTCGCCCTGCTCAACTCCACGCTCGTCGCCGGGGCCGTCACCGTCAGCACGGTCACCTTCTCCGTCCTCGCCGGCTTCGCCTTCGCCAAACTCCGCTTCCGCGGCATGAAGGTCATGCTCGGCCTGGTCCTGTCCACCATGGCCGTGCCCGCGCAGCTCAGCGTCGTACCCCTGTTCATCCTCACGAAGAACCTGGGGCTGAGCAACCACCTCGGGGCGCTGATCCTGCCCGTGCTCGTCACCGCCTTCGGCGTCTTCTTCATGCGCCAGTTCCTCTCCCAGGCCCTGCCCACCGAACTCCTGGAAGCCGCCCGGGTCGACGGCGCCAACTCCCTGCGCGTCATCTGGCACGTCGTGTTCCCCGTCGCGCGCCCGGCGATGGCCGTCCTCGGCATGCTGACCTTCGTCCAGTCCTGGAACGACTTCCTGTGGCCGATCATCGTGATGAACGGCTCCACCAATCCCACCGTCCAGGTCGCCCTCGCGGGGCTCGGCACCGGATGGTCCACCGACTGGTCCGTCATCACCGCCGGAGCACTCATGGGCACCCTGCCCCTCCTCCTGGTCTTCGTCCTCTTCGGCCGTCACATCGTCGGCGGCATCACGCAGGGCGCCATCAAGGGCTGACCACCTCCCCGCTCGTCCACCACCCTCCGTCGAAGGAGTACTTCGCCATGCCCGCAACGCCCGTCACCGCCGCCGCCTCCACCGCTGTGGACCGACTGCACTTCCCGACCGGCTTCCTGTGGGGCGCGGCCACCGCCGCGTACCAGATCGAGGGCGCCGCCGCCGAGGGCGGCCGCACCCCCTCCATCTGGGACACCTTCTCCCACACCCCGGGCAAGGTAGCCAACGGCGACACCGGGGACATCGCCTGCGACCACTACCACCGCTACCGCACCGACGTCACCCTGATGTCCCACCTCGGTCTCCAGGCCTACCGCTTCTCCCTGTCCTGGCCCCGCGTCCAGCCGGGCGGCCGCGGCCCCGTCAACCCCGTCGGCCTCGACTTCTACAGCCGCCTCGTCGACGAGCTCCTCGACGCCGGCGTCCAGCCCGTCGCCACCCTGTACCACTGGGACCTGCCGCAGGAGCTGGAAGCCACCGGCGGCTGGACCGAGCGCGAGACCGCCGAACGCTTCGGGGAGTACGCGGCCCTCGCCGCCGACGCCCTCGGCGACCGGGTCGCGCTGTGGACGACCCTCAACGAGCCCTGGTGCTCGGCGTTCCTCGGCTACGGCTCCGGCGTCCACGCCCCCGGCCGTACCGATCCCGCCCTCGCCCTGCGCGCCGCCCACCACCTGAACCTCGGCCACGGCCGTGCCGTCGCCGCCCTGCGGGCGACCCTGCCGGCCCACGCCCAGATCGCGGTCTCGCTCAACCTCCACCAGGTCCGTCCGCTCACCGAGGACCCCGGCGACCTCGACGCGGCCCGACGCGTCGACGCCGTCGGCAACCGGATCTTCACCGGTCCGATGCTCTCCGGCGGCTACCCGGCCGACCTCCTCGCCGACACCGGTCACCTCGTCGACTGGAACAGCCTCGTCAAGCCCGGGGACGAGGCCGCCATCGGCGCCCCGATCGACCTCCTCGGCATCAACTACTACACGCCCGCGGTCGTCTCCGCCCCCACTCCGCACGCGGCCGCCGCCGGCCACGCCCACGGCGCGAGCGACCACTCCCCGTGGCCGGGCTCCGAGGACGTCACCTTCCACCTCCCGCCCGGCGACACCACCGACATGGGCTGGGCCATCGACCCCACAGGCCTGTACGACCTCCTCATGGCCACCGCCCGGGCCCATCCCGGCCTGGCCCTGGCCGTCACCGAGAACGGCGCCGCCTTCCCCGACAACCCCACCTCCGACGGCCGGATCAGCGACCACGACCGGATCGACTACCTCCACCAGCACCTCGCCGCCGTTCACCGGGCGGTCGCCGACGGCGCCGACGTGCGCGGCTACTTCCTGTGGTCCCTCCTCGACAACTTCGAGTGGGCCTACGGATACGAGAAGCGCTTCGGCGCCGTCCACGTCGACTACGCCACCCAGCTGCGCACGCCGAAGGCCAGCGCCCGCTGGTACTCCAGGGCCATCGCCGCGAACTCGGTCCCGGGACTCTGAGCGCCCCGCGCCACCGCGGCGCGAGGCCGCGGTGGGGTCACGCGGTCGGGGCGTTGCCGTAGTAGGCGTCCGGTCCGTGCTTGCGCGTGAAGTGACGGTCCAGCAGGTGCTGCGGCGGTTCGACGGCGCCCAGGGCGAGAGTGCGCAGGGCCATCTCGGCCACGGCCTCGCAGATGACGGCGTGTTCCAGGGAGCGCGTGGCGTCGGCGCCCCAGGTGAAGGGGCCGTGGTGGGCGACCAGGGCGCCGGGGACCTCACGGGCCCGGCTGTCGTCGCGGTCCAGCAGGTCCACGATGACCTGGCCGGTGTTGTACTCGTAGTCCGTGGCGCACTGCTCCGGGGTGAGGGCTTCGGTGACGGGGACGGGGCCGTTGAAGGTGTCGGCGTGGGTCGTGCCCAGCACGGGTATGGGGCGACGGGCCTGGGCGAAGGCGACGGCGTGGGTGGAGTGGGTGTGGGTCACGCCTCCGATGGAGGGGAAGGCCAGGTAGAGGCTGCGGTGCGTCTCCGTGTCGGTGGACGGGCGCAGCTGGCCTTCCACGACCCGCCCGTCGGCCAGGGAGACGACGACGAGGTCCTTCTCGGTCAAGGCGTCGTAGGACACTCCCGACGGCTTGATGACGAAGACGCCGGCCTGTCTGTCCACCCCGCTCACGTTTCCCCAGGTCAGCGTGGCGAGGCCGGCGCGGGGGATACGGAGGTTGGCCTCCAGCACCTCTCGGCGCAGCTCCTGGGAAACCGTGGTGCTCACGGGGTGCTCCGTCCTGGTGGGAAGGGAGGAGGTGCGGGCGGGGGCGGTCACAGGCTCTGGGCCAGACGGTGGTAGGCCTGGTTCCAGCGCAGTTCGCGCGTGAAGCGCCGTACGGTGGTGTCCTCGTCGATGACCAGGAGCTCTGTGCGGAGCATCTCGGCGAGGTCTTCGAGCTCCTCGCCGCCGAGTGCGGTGGTCAGGACGGTGTGGTGCGGTGCGCCGGCCGTCAGCCAGGCCTCGGTGGAGGTACGCAGGTCCGGGCGAGGGCGCCAGACGGCCCGGGCGACGGGGAGCTTCGGCAGCGGCTCGGGCGGGGTGACGACGTCGATGTGGTTGGCGACGAGACGGAACCGGTCGCCCATGTCGGCGATGCCGACGACGACGGCCGGACCGGGAGCCGCGTCGAAGACGAGGCGGACCGGGTCCTTACGGCCGCCGATGCCGAGCGGATGGATCTCGCAGGTGGGGGTCGCCGTCGTGAGGGAGGGGCAGACCTCGAGCATATGTGCGCCGAGGATCAGCTCCTGACCGGGCGTCAGGTCGTAGGTGTAGTCCTCCATGAAGGAGGTGCCGCCGGGCAGGCCGTGCCCCATCGCCTTGAGCGTGCGCAGCAGGACGGCGGTCTTCCAGTCCCCCTCACCGCCGAAGCCGTAACCGTCCGCCATCAGGCGCTGCACGGCGAGGCCGGGCAGCTGGCGCAGGCCGCCGAGGTCCTCGAAGTTGGTGGTGAAGGCGTGGAAACCGCCTTCGGTGAGGAAGGCGCGCAGGCCGGCCTCGATCCGGGCGGCGTAGCGCAGGGACTCGTGGCGCTCGCCACCGGGGCGCAGCTCGGGTGCGAGGGCGTAGAGGTCCTCGTACTCCTTGACGAGCGCGGTGACGGTGTCCTGGCCGGCGGCGTCGACCGCGGCGACGAGGTCGTTGACGCCGTAGGTGTTGACCGAGACCCCGAACCGCAGCTGTGCCTCCACCTTGTCGCCCTCGGTGACGGCGACGTCGCGCATGTTGTCGCCGAAACGGGCGAGCTTCAGGGTGGACAGCTCGGAGCGGCCGAGGGCGGCGCGGGCCCAGCCGGCGATGCGGTCGACGACGTCAGGGGCGGAGACGTGGCCCGCCACGGTCTTGCGGGGGACACCGAGGCGGGTCTGGACGAAGCCGAACTCGCGGTCGCCGTGGGCGGCCTGGTTCAGGTTCATGAAGTCCATGTCGATGGTGGCCCAGGGGAGTTGACGGTTGGCCTGGGTGTGGAGATGGAGCAGGGGCTTCCGCAGCGCGTCGAGGCCGGCGATCCACATCTTGGCCGGGGAGAAGGTGTGCATCCAGGCGATCAGACCGACGCAGCGGTCGTCGGCGTTGGCCTCCAGACAGATCGCACGGATGGCGGCCGCGTCGGTGAGCACGGGCTTCCACACGAGTCGGACGGTCATCCGGGGCTGGTGGGCGAGGGTCTCGCAGATCGCGCGTGACTGTTCGGCGACCTGGGCCAGGGTCTCGTCGCCGTAGAGGGACTGGCTGCCGGTGAGGAACCAGATCTCGCGGTCGGGCTGGGCGAGCGTCATGTCGGGTGTACTCCTGGAGGGGGCTGGGTGGAGGGGCGGACCGGGAGGCGGTCCGTCAGTCGGCTGTCGTGGTGCGCGCGGTGTTGCGCATCCGTCGCAGACGGTGCAGGAGGAGGTCCACGCCGGTGCCGAAGTGGTCGTGCAGGGCGCGGTATTCGGCGAACAGGGCGTCGTAGGCGTCCGCCCGCGCCGGGTCGGGTACGTACGCGTGCCGCTGGACGCTGCCCATCGCGGAGGCGGCGGAGCGGACGTCGGGATGGGCGCCCGCGGCGACGGCGGCATGGATGGCCGAGCCGAGTGCCGGTCCCTGTTCGGAGGTGCCGAGGGAGACGGGGCGGCGCAGCACGTCGGCGTAGATCTGCATGAGCAGGGCGTTCTTCCTCAGCCCGCCGGTCACGATGAACTCCTCGACGGGGATGCCGCCGTCCTCGAAGGCCTCGACGATCATCCGGGTGCCGTAGGCGGTGGATTCGAGGAGGGCCCGGTAGACGTCCTCGGGCCGGGTGTCGAGGGTGAGTCCGGCGACGACGCCGGAGAGGTGGTGGTCGACCAGGGTGGAACGGTTGCCGTTCATCCAGTCCAGGGCGACCAGACCGTGCGCGCCGACCGGCTGGCCGGCGGCCTTGCGGGTGAGGAGCTGGTGCAGGTCCTCGCCCGCCGCCTCGGCTTCGGCGCGGTAGTGGTCCGGGACGCCCTGACGCAGCCACCAGGCGAAGATGTCGCCGACCGCGCTCTGACCGGCCTCGTAGCCGTAGGCGCCCTCGACGATGCCGCCGTCGACGACCCCGCAGATGCCGGGCACCTCGGCGAGGGCGGCGCCGTTGAGGACGTGGCAGGTGGAGGTGCCCATGATGGCGAGCATCCGGCCGTTCTCCACGGCGCCCGCGGCCGGAGCGGCCACGTGGGCGTCGACGTTGCCGGCGGCGACGGCGATGCCTTCGGGCAGGCCGGTCCAGTGCGCCGCCCGGCCGCTCAGGGAGCCGACGCGGGAGCCCAGCGGTGACAGCGGGTGCTCCAGACGGGTCGCGGGGAAGTCGGCGAAGTCCGGATGGAGCCGGGCGAGGAAGTCGGGCGAGGGGTACGCCCCGTCCTGGTGGATGCCCTTGTAGCCGGCGGTGCAGGTGTTGCGGGACTCGCTGCCGGTCAGCTGCCAGACGATCCAGTCGGCCGCCTCGATCCAGCGGGCGCAGGCGGCGTAGACGGCGGGGTCCTCCTCCAGGACCTGCAGGGCCTTGGCGTACTGCCACTCGGAGGAGATCTTGCCGCCGTACCGTGAGATCCACTTCTCGCCCCGGGCGTGCGCGAGGGCGTTGATGCGGTCGGCCTGGTCCTGGGCCGCGTGGTGCTTCCACAGTTTGGGCCAGGCGTGCGGGTGGTCGGCCCACTCGGGTGTCAGGGCGAGGGGAGTGCCGTCCGGGGTGGTCGGCAGGACGGTGCAGGCCGTGAAGTCGGTGGCGATGCCGACGACGAGGGCGGGGTCGACTCCGGCGTCGGCGACCGCTGCCGGGACGGCGGTGCGCAGGACGTCGCGCCAGTCCTCGGGATGTTGCAGGGCCCAGTCGGGACGCAGGGGGGTGCCGGTCGGCGGGAGTCGGTCCTCGATGACGGCATGGCGGTACTCGTGGACCGCCGAACCGAGCTCGGCGCCGTCCCGTACCCGGACCACGACAGCGCGCCCGGAGAGCGTGCCGAAATCGATGCCGATGGTGCAGGCCTCGGGGTCGTGGCGGTCCGAGGGATCGGGAAGGGTGTGTGTGGTCACGATGCGGTCTCTCTCGTCATGGGCAGGAGGCGCCCGCTAATTGTTAGCGCTCACAATTTGGTACGGCAAGAGTCTCGCGTGCTTCTGTCGAACATTCGGAAGGGGCACAGGGGTGCGGGCGTGAGCGCTCACCTGCCCATCGACAGCGGGGGTGGAGCGGTCGCGGCCTGCCGGAGGCGACGCGAGGCGAGGGAGCGGAAGGTGAGGCGGGCGGGCGGGTGTGATTGCGGTGCGGTGTGTGTGCCCGGCGTACGCGACGCTGCGGCGCCGAGGCACCCGGCGTGCGCGACGCCGCGGCGAGAGGCGTCCGGCGTGCGCGACGAGGCGGCGGGAGGTGCCCGGCGTGCGCGACGAGGCGGCGGGAGGTGCCCGGCGTGCGCGACGAGGCGGCGGGAGGCGTCCGGCGCGTCAGGCGTCGCCGGCGGGACGCGTGCTCGCGCGCATGATGAGCTGCGGCTCCACCAAGAGGTGCTCGGTCTCGCGGGTACGCCCCTCGATATGGTCCAGCAGCAGCCCGATGCTCCGGCGCCCGATGGCCGTGAAGTCCTGGCGGACCGTCGTCAGCGGCGGCGGGAAGAACTCGGCTTCCGGGATGTCGTCGAAACCGGCGACGGCCACCTGCCCGGGCGTACGGATGCCGGCCTCGCGCAGCGCCCGCAGGACGCCGAGCGCCATCTGGTCGTTGGCCACGAAGACGGCGGTGACCGGTGTCGCTCCACGGCGGGCCAGCGCGAGTCCGGCGAGCTCCTGTCCCGCCCGGTACCCGGACAGCGGGCTCCAGTCGCCCGCCAGTACACGCGGGGGCCGGATGTCGCTCTCCTCCAGGACGGCACGCCATCCCGCGGTACGCGCCTCGCTCTCCAGCCAGTCCTCGGGCCCCGCCACGTGCCAGACGGTGCCGTGCCCGGCGGCGAGCAGGTGCTCCGTCACCATACGGGCGCCCAGCTCCTGGTCGAGGGAGACCCCCGGCAGGTCGAGCTGGTGGCCTCCCTCCACGGTCACCACGGGGAAGGGCGCGTCGAGTTCGGCGAGCGCCTGCACGTGCGAACGCTGGGGGGTGATGGCGACGACACCCTCCACACCCCAGGACGCGAGGTGATCGACGGCGTCCTTGAGCCCCTGCCCCTCACCCGTGCGCAGATTGACGGTCGAGACGAGGTAGCCCTCGTCCCTGGCCGCCTCCTGAAGGCCGGTCATGGTGCTGGCCGGGCCGTACAGCGTGGTGTTGACGGCGATGACGCCCAGCGTCCTCGTGCGGCGCGTCACCAGCGCACGCGCGGCGGAGTTGCGCCGGTAGCCCAGTCGCTCGATGGCCAGGGTGACCTGCTCCCGGGTGGCCGCCCGCACATTGGGGTGATCGCTCAGCACCCGGGACACGGTCTGATGGGACACGCCCGCCTCCCGTGCGACGTCGGCCATCGTCGGCGGGCGGACGTCCTCCGCGGGGTGCGCCACGTTCGCTTCCCTTCTGACTGCTTGCGGGTGGGTTGTCGATGCGGGAAAAAGCCTATCGCCTCGTGCGTCACGCACATGTGGGCGCTAACAATCCCGGCCGATCCGTGTCCGGCTCCGCCGGGGCGCCTACAAGGCGGGACGGCGTCCGCCGAAGAGGCGCTGGAGAAGGATGAAGACGAACAGCAGGCCGCCGATGACGATGCGGGTCCACCACGAGCTGAGCGTGCCCTGGAAGCTGATGATCGTCTGGATCAGGCCGAGGACCGTCACGCCGAGGGCGGTTCCCAGGACGAAACCGGAACCTCCGGTCAGCAGCGTCCCTCCGATGACCGCCGCCGCGATGGCGTCGAGTTCCATGCCCACGGCATGCAGGGCGTAGCCGGAAAGCATGTAGAAGGTCAGCAGCAGACCGCCCAGGGCGGAGCAGAGGCCGCTCACGGCGTACACCGCCACCTTCGTCCGTCCCACGGGCAGGCCCATGAGACGGGCCGACGATTCGCTGCCGCCCAGAGCGTAGACCGTACGGCCGAAGCGGGTGTGGTGCAGGACGACGAAGGCGAGCGCCAGGACGACCAGGGCGACGACCACCCCGAGCGAGACGAACAGGCCGCCGGGCAGGAGGACCCGTGTCTGGGCGATCCGTGTGGTGGTCGGGTCGGTGACGGAGACGGACTCCGTGCTGATCATGTAGCAGAGACCCCGCGCGAGGAACATGCCCGCGAGGGTGACGATGAAGGGCTGGATCTCGAAGGCGTGGATCACCCAGCCCATCAGCGCGCCGCCGCCCGCGCCCACCGCCAGCACCACCGGCACGGCCAGCGCGAGCGGGAGACCGTTCTGCTCGACGAGCCAGGCCGTCAGCATGGTCGACAGGGCCACCATGGAACCGACGGACAGATCGATGCCGCCGGTGAGGATGACGAACGTCATGCCGATGGCCACGACGAGCAGGAAGCCGTTGTCGATCAGGACGTTGAGCAGGACCTGGGCGGAGAAGAAGCCTTCGTACTGGACGGAGCCGATCGAGAACATCGCGATCAGCAGCGTGGCCGTCACCATCAGCGGCAGGCGCGCGGCGTGCCGGGCCGAGAACCGGTGGAGCGGCTTGCTGAGGGAGGCGAGGGTGCTGCTCACGGGTGGACCTCCTGCTTGCGGGCTCCCACGCCGCCGGCCGCGGGGGCCGCACCGGGGGCGGCCGGTCCACGACGGCGTGAGAGGCGCGCGCGGAACGCGGACGACTGGACGAGACAGACCACGATGACGACCAGGGCCTTGAAGACGAGCGTGGTCTCCGGCGGGACGCCGAGGGTGTAGATCGTGGTCGAGAGGGACTGGATGATCAGTGCGCCCAGCACCGTACCGCCGAGGGAGAAACGGCCCCCCGTCAGCGCGGTGCCGCCGATGACCACGGCGAGGATCGCGTCCAGCTCGATCCACAGGCCGGCGTTGTTGCCGTCGGCGCTGGAGACGTTGGAGCTGATCATCAGGCCGGCCACCGCCGCGCACACGGCGCTGACGACGTAGACCATGACCAGCAGTCCGCCCGCCCTGATGCCGACGAGCCGGCTCGCGACCGGATTGCCGCCCACCGATTCGATCAGCATGCCGAGCGCGGTCCGCCGGGTGACGAGGGAGGTGACGGCGACGAGGGCCGCGGCCAGCAGGACGGCGAAGGGGAGCGTGAGCCAGTAGCCGCCGCCGATCATCTTGTAGGCGCTGCTGGACACGCTGATGATCTGGCCGTCGGTGATCAGCTGGGCCACGCCGCGCCCGGCGACCATGAGGACCAGCGTGGCGACGATGGGCTGGACGCCCAGCCGGGCGACGAGGAAGCCGTTCACCAGCCCGATCGCGGCGGCGACGGCGATGGCCGTCACGATCGCCGTCATGACGGTGCCCAGGCTTCCGGGCTCCTTCGAGGTGGCGATGTGCTCGCAGGCGAGTGCCCCGGCGATGGCCACCGTCGAGCCGACCGAGAGGTCGATGCCCCGGGTGGCGATGACCAGCGTCATGCCGAGCGACACCAGGATCAGGGGCGCGCCGAACTGGAGGATGTCGATGAGGCTGCCGTACAGGTGCCCGTTCTGGACGCGGACGGCGAAGAAGTCGTGGGTGAGGGCGACGTTTCCCAGCAGCAGGGCGGCGAGGACGGCGGCGGGCCAGAACAACCGGTGCTGGGTGAGCCGCCGGGCGCGGGGCGCCGGGTCCGGACGCGTCCCGGCGCCCGTGTCGTCAGATGGGGTCATGAAGAGGCTCCGGTGGCGATGGCACCCAGGATGCGGTCGGGCGTCAGGGGCGGGTCGTTGGGGAGAGTGGCGACGAGCCGGTGGTCGCGCAGGACGCCCACCCGGTGGCTCAGCCGGAGCACTTCCTCGAGTTCGGCGGAGATGAAGAGGACTGCGGTGCCTTCCGCGGCCAGGCGGGTGACCAGCTTCTGGATCTCCGTCTTGGCACCGATGTCGATGCCCCGGGTGGGTTCGTCCAGGATCAGCAGCTCGGGGTCCGTGAGCAGCCACCGGGCGAGCAGCACCTTCTGCTGGTTGCCGCCGCTGAGGTTGCGGACCTGCGCCTCGGGATCGGCCGGGCGGATGTCCAGTGCCTCGACCCAGCGGGCGGCGATCTCGTCCTGCCGGGCGCGCGAGAGGGGCTTGATCCAGCCGCGCGCGGCTTGGAGGGCCAGCACGATGTTCTCGCGGACCGTGAGTTCGCCGATCAGCCCCTCCGCCTTGCGGTTCTCCGAGCAGAAGGCGATCTTGCGGGCGATCGCGGCGCGCGGGGAGCGCAGTGCGGCGCGTTCGCCGTCGATCCGGAGTTCGCCCTCGTCGGCGTGGTCGGCTCCGAAGAGCAGCCGGGCTGCCTCCGTGCGTCCGGAGCCGAGGAGTCCGGCCAGACCGATGACCTCGCCGCGGTGGATGTCCAGGTCGTACGGCTGGATGGAACCGGTACGAGCCAGCCCGCGGGCGCTCAGGAAGGGGGCGTCCTCGGAGCCGGGAGCGGTGCCGGTGCCCGAGTGGGACGTCCCCGCGAGCTCGTCGAGGGTGCGCAGCTCGCTGCCGACCATGCGGTGCACCAGGGTGACGGGGGTCAGCTCGTCGATCCGGTACTCACCTTCGAGGCGGCCGTTGCGCAGGACGGTCACCCGGTCGCACAGGTCGAAGACCTGGTCGAGGAAGTGGGTGACGAAGAGGATCGCGGCGCCCCGGTCGCGCAGCCGGCGCACCAGGGCGAACAGCTGGGCGACTTCGTCCCGGTCGAGGCTGGAGGTGGGTTCGTCGAGGATGAGGACCTTCGCCTGGACGTCCACGGCCCTGACGATCGCGACGAGTTGCTGGACGGCGAGCGAGTGCGCGCTCAGCGGGAGGCGGACGTCGAGGTCCAGCTCCAGTTCGGTGATGAGCCGCGCCGCGCGTGCGTGGAGGGCCGACCAGTGGACCAGGCCGAGGCGCCGGGGCTCACGGCCGATGAGGATGTTCTCGGCGACCGAGAGGTTGGGGCAGAGGTTCACCTCCTGGTAGACCGTGCTGATTCCGGCGTGCTGGGCCTCCAGCGGCTCGGTGAACCGCTGGGGGGCGCCGTCGACGGAGAGGGTTCCCCCGTCGGGCGGGTGGACGCCGGTGAGCACCTTGATGAGCGTCGACTTGCCGGCTCCGTTCTCGCCCATCAGCGCGTGTACCTCGCCGGGGAACAGGCGCAGGTCCACCCCGTCGAGGGCGAGCACTCCGGGGAAGGACTTGCGGATGCCGCGGGCTTCCAGGACCGGCTGGTCGCCGTGGCTGTGCGTGCGGGGGGTGGGTGGGGCCGCCATCAGCCCTCCTCTCCTGAGGGGGTCGGGGGCGGCGCGAGAGCCGCCCCCGGTCCGGTACGTGCGGGGAAGGGTCAGTACTGCCGGCTGGGCAGGGCGGCCGCGGCCTGGTCCTGGGTGAAGACGCCCTCCTTGACCTCGACCCGTCGCGGGACGCTCTCTCCCGCCGCCACCTTCTTGACGAGTTCCATGAGCTGGTTGCCGAGGAGGGGGTTGCACTCGACCACCACGTTGATCTTCTTCTCCTGCATCGCGACGAAGGCGTCCTTGATGCCGTCGACGGAGATCACCTTGATGTCGACGCCGGGCTTCTTGCCGGCTTCCTCGATGGCCTGGATGGCGCCCAGGGCCATGTCGTCGTTGTGCGCGTACAGGACGTCGATGTCCTGGTGGGACTTGAGGAAGGCCTGCATGACCTCCTTGCCCTTGGCGCGGGTGAAGTCGCCGGTCTGGGAGGCGACGACCTTGAACTTGGGGTCACCCTTGACGACTTCGGCGAAGCCGGCCTTGCGGTCGTTGGCGGGCGCGGACCCGGTGGTGCCCTGGAGCTCCACGATGTTGACCGGCTCGGAGGTCCCCTCGTACTCCTTGACGAGCCACTTGCCGGCCTCCTGACCCTCCTTGACGAAGTCGGAGCCGAGGAACGTCTGGTAGAGGGAGGTGTCCGCGGAGTCGACCGCGCGGTCGGTGAGGATCACCGGGATACCGGCGCTCTTGGCCTCCTTCAGGACGGTGTCCCAGCCGGACTCCACCACGGGCGAGAAGGCGATGACGTCCACCTTCTGCTGGATGAAGGTGCGGATCGCCTTGATCTGGTTCTCCTGCTTCTGCTGCGCGTCGGAGAACTTCAGCGTGAGACCGGCCTTCTCGGCCGCCTCGCGGACGGACTTGGTGTTGGCGGTACGCCAGCCGCTCTCGGCTCCCACCTGTGCGAAGCCGAGCACCAGCTTTCCGTCGGAGGAGCCCTTGCCGGCGCCGCCGGTGCTGCCGGCGTTCACGGGCTCGGTGGTGCAGGCGGTCAGCACTCCGCCGGCCAGAACGGCGGCGGCGATGACGCGGAGGGCTCTGTGGGCCATGTCGTGTTTCCTTTCGAGGCGTGCGTGACACCAGGCGAGGTCCAGAAGGTGAAGGGGCCCGGTGGAGGCGCTGCTGCGCGCGGGGCGGTTGTGGCAGGCGAGGCGGACGAAGCGTCAGCCCCGACGGCGGACGTGCGGGCGAGCGAGACACATTGTGAGCGCTAACAGAGACGTAACTCAAGAGCTCGTACGGCCGTTACCTGTTCTTGATAGACGGCGGCGAGGCGGGTGGCGGCGCGGCGAATCGGCCGGGAGGGCGGTCGGGGCGCAGGGTTGTCAGGAGATGAGGCGAGCTCACACGGTGTGCCTGCGCCCTGCAGCGGGTCACTTCCCCCGCCCTCCCTGGGCCCGTGCGGCCGTAGGTCGACCGGTCGTGAGCCCATGATTGTGAGCGTTAACAGCTACTTCACTCGCCGGAAGAGGAGCGAGCGGGACGGCCCGGCGCGGGAGGCGCGGGCGTCATCGGTCCGTGCTGAAGGAGTGAACGGTGGAGGACCGGTAGGTCTCGCCCGGTCGCAGGACCGTACCGGGGAATTCGGGGTGGTTGGGGGAATCGGGAAAATGCTGTGTCTCCAGGCACAGCCCGTCCCCGGGGCGGTAAGGGCGGCCGCCGCTTCCCGCGGCGGTGCCGTTGAGGGAGTTGCCGGCGTAGAACTGGATACCGGGTTCCGTGGTCGCGATGCGCAGGACGCGGCCCGAGACGGGGTCGCGCAACGACGCGACGGGCTCCGGCGTCGCGGTGACCCCCTTGTCGAACACCCAGTTGTGGTCGTAGCCCCCCGCGTGCCGGATCTGGGGATCGGCGGTCAGCGGGTACGACCCGATCGTCCGGGCCTTCCGGAAGTCGAACGGCGTGCCGGCGACCGGGGCCAGCCGGCCCGTCGGAATCAGGTCTGTGTCGACGGGTGTCATCCAGGAGCCCGCCAGGGACAGTTCGTGGCCGTGGATGGATCCGGCGGACTCGCCGGCGAGGTTCCAGTAGACGTGGCTGGTCAGGTTGACGACCGTGGGCCGGTCCGTGACGGCCTGGTAGTCGATGCGCCAGTCGCCCGCCTCGGTGAGCGTGTACACGACCCGTACGCCGAGGGTTCCGGGGAAGCCCATGTCGCCGTCGGGGCTGGTATGGGTGAGGACGAGGCCGACGTCAGGGCCGCGGGTGAACCCGTGCACGGTCCAGTTGTGCCGGTCGAACCCCCGCGCGCCACCGTGGAGGGTGTGCTCGCCTCCGGCGGTGGACAGGAAATGACGCGTCCCGTCCAGGTCGAAGCGCCCCCGCGCGATCCGGTTGCCGTAGCGGCCCACCAGGGCGCCGAGGAAGGAGTACTGGGCGAGATAGGCGTCGAGCGTTCCGAAGCCCAACGACACGTTCGCGCGCCGGCCTTGCCGGTCGGGTGTCTCCAGGGACTGCACGATGCCGCCGTAGCTGAGGACTCCCAGGCGCGTTCCGCCGTTCTCCAGCCACCAGCGACGCACCTTCGTGCCGTCGGGCAGCCGGCCGAAGGGTTCCGAGACGGGTGGGCGGGGCTGAGGGTACTGGTCTGTCATCTTCGTGATCCAAGGTCGTCGATGGAAGGGATGCCGACACACGGGACCTTCTCGGTGTCCCTAGGTCGGAGAAGGGCTTTCCCGGCCCCTCAGGGGCGGAGAAGGACACCCCTAGGAGCGGAGAAGGACACCCCTAGACGAGTCATTCCGAATGATCAGTGGTCGTAGGCGATCAGTGATCGTGTGACCGGCTGGCGGGTCTTGTGGTTGTGCCAGATCGCGGCGGCC
>NZ_JBSGTX010000035.1:76786-85293 GCF_053607625.1 Streptomyces sp. NPDC055103 | reverse complement strand
TCCCCCACCCAAGCCCGCAAACCGAGTGGGTTTTGTGTTGGGGGGGCTGGTTTTTTTTTAAACGACCCGGGGGCCAGACTCCGTACGGAGTCCGGCCCGGTCCCTACCTACGACAAGCGCCCTCAGCCACGCAGGGCCTGGACCGCGGCGTCGAGCCGCTTGCCGAAGTCACCGTCCGCCTGGCGGAAGTTGTTGATCGCCCGCTCGGCGATGTCGTCCCGCGAGACCTTGGCGATGAAGCCCGCCAGGTTCTCGACGAGACGGCCCTTCTCGTCCTCCGACATCAGGCGGTAGAGGTCGCCCGCCTGGACGAAGTCGCTGTCCTCGGCGTGCGCGGGGGCCGCGTGGTCGCCGGTGACGCCGGTGACGGGAAGCGGCTGCCACAGCGGCCGGTCCGTCTGGTTCGGGCCGCCGAAGCTGTTCGGCTCGTAGTTCTTCGCGCCCTTGTGGCGGCCGTCGTAGAGGTGGCCGTCACGGGAGTGGGTACGCGCCTCGGTGGCGTGCGGACGGTTCACCGGCAGGTGGTCGGCGTTGATGCCGACGCGGTAGCGGTGGGCGTCGCCGTAGGCGAAGAGCCGGCCCTGGAGCATCTTGTCCGGGGACGGACCGATGCCGGGCACGAAGTGCGCCGGGCTGAAGATCGACTGCTCCACCTCGGCGAAGACGTTCTCCGGGTTGCGGTTGAGCTCCAGCTTGCCGATCTCGATCGGCGGGTAGTCCTCGTGCGGCCACACCTTGGTGAGGTCGAACGGGTTGAAGCGGTACTGGGCCGCCTCGGCCGCGGGCATGATCTGGACCTGCACGGTCCAGGACGGGTAGTCGCCGCGCTCGATGGACTCGCGCAGGTCGCGCTGGTGCGAGTCCGGGTCCTCGCCGGCGAGGCGGTTGGCCTCGGCCTGGGTGAGGTTCTTGATGCCCTGGTCGGTCTTGAAGTGGTACTTGACCCAGAAGACCTCGCCGGCCTCGTTGTTCCACTGGAACGTGTGCGAGCCGTAGCCGTTCATGTGGCGGTACGAGGCGGGGATGCCGCGGTCACCGAAGAGCCAGGTCACCTGGTGGGTCGACTCCGGGGAGAGGCCCCAGAAGTCCCAGACGTTGTCCGCCTCCTGCGAGCCCGAGTACGGGTCGCGCTTCTGGGTGTGGATGAAGTCGGGGAACTTGATGGCGTCCTTGATGAAGAACACCGGGGTGTTGTTGCCGACGAGGTCGTAGTTGCCCTCTTCGGTGTAGAACTTCAGCGCCCAGCCGCGGGGGTCGCGGGCCGCGTCGGCCGCGCCGAGGTTGCCCGCGACGGTGGAGAAGCGCAGGAACGTCTCGGTCTCCTTGCCGACCTCGGAGAGGAACGCGGCACGCGTCCACCGCGAGACGTCACGGGTGACCGTGAAGGTGCCGTAGGCGCCCGCACCGCGCGCGTGGACCACGCGCTCCGGGATGCGCTCACGGTTGAAGTGGGCGAGCTTCTCCAGGAGGAGCTGGTCCTGCACGAGGACCGGACCGCCGACGCCGGCCGTCTCGCTGTTCTGGTTGTCGGCGACCGGTGCCCCGGCCTCCGTGGTGAGCGGTCCCTGCGTCACGTGCGCCTCCTGCGTCATGTCCTGCGAGTCCTGTCCTCCGGCCCGGCCCCGAGTCCGGGGCCTTGGCCAGTGCCGGATCCGATCCTACAATGGACAATGTCCAAGTCAAGCTGACTTCCAAAGTCACACCCGTTCGGGACCCGGCTCCCCCGACTGTTAGGCTGGCGCTCATGAGCGACCTGTTGGAACGACTGCGCGGACGCGGCTGGCGGATGACCGCGCAGCGACGCGTCGTGGCCGAGGTCCTCGACGGGGATCACGTACACCTGACCGCCGACGAGGTCCACTCGCGCGCTGTGTCGAGGCTGCCCGAGATCTCGCGTGCGACCGTGTACAACACGCTGGGCGAGATGGTGACGCTCGGCGAGGTCATGGAGGTCGCGACGGACGGCCGCGCCAAGCGGTACGACCCGAACGCCCACCGTCCGCACCAGCACCTGGTCTGCGGCCGCTGCGGCGCCATCCGCGACGTCCACCCGGCCGGCGACCCGATGGCGGACCTGCCGGACTCGGAGCGCTTCGGCTTCACGATCTCGAACGTCGAGGTCACGTACCGCGGCATCTGCCCGAGCTGCGCCACGACGGCCTGACGGCTCGACAGCCTCGGCCCGACGGCACGACACCGTAACGAGGAAGGCCCCCGCTCCTGCGGGGGCCTTCCTCGTCTTCACCGCCCCCTCTCGGGGGAACACGACGAAGGCCCGGATCCGATCGAAACCGGATCCGGGCCTTCGTTGCTACTGAGTAGCGGGGACAGGATTTGAACCTGCGACCTCTGGGTTATGAGCCCAGCGAGCTACCGAGCTGCTCCACCCCGCGTCGGTAAACACGACTCTACGGGACGCCCCCCGACCAGCGCAAATCCGTTCCGACCAGGGGTTACGCGGTCAGCTCCTGGTGCAGCGCCTCACTCAGCCGGGCCGCGCGCTCGGCGACCTCCGCCGGGCCCAGCTCCACCGCACGGGCGCACCAGTGCCGTCCCTCGGTGAGCTCGCCCCGGCGCGCCGCGAGCAGCGCGAGCCGGAGCGCGGCGCGCCCGTGGCCGGCCCGGGCCGCGCGCGTCCACCAGAGGGCGGCCTCGCGCTCGCTGCCCTCACGGGCGAGGAGCAGCCCGAGGTTGAAGGCGCCGTTGCGGCTGCCCGCCTCCGCCGCCTCGCGGTACCAGCGGTCGGCCTCCGCGAGGTCACCGCGGCCCGCCGCGAGCATCCCCACCCGCACCTGGGCACGCCGGTGCCCCTGCTGGGCGGCCCGCTCGTACCACTCCTCGCACTCGGTCTTCTCCTCGCGGGGCGCGCCGAGCACGGCGGGGCCGGGCTCGGGCCGGCGCGCGTCGAGGACCGTGGCCAGCCGGAAGGCGGCCTCGGCGCTGCCGCCGCCCGCCGCGCACCGCAGGTGCCGCTCGGCGGTCCGCTCGTCGCCGTCGCGCAGGGCGGCGATGCCGACCTGGAGGGCGGCCTCGGTGTGCCCGGCGGCCGCGGCCCGCTCGTACCAGACCAGGGCCGTACGGTCGTCGTCGCGGCCCGCGTGGAGGATGCCCAGGTTGAAGGCGGCGTCCACGCTGCCGGCCTCGGCGGCCTTGGAGAACCACGGCTCGGCGCCGTTCGCGTCGCCGGCCTGGAGGAGCAGCACGGCGAGCGCGTTGGCGGCTTCGCGGTGGCCCGCGTAGGCGGCGCGGCGGTACCACTGCTCGGCCTGCGGGATCCGGTCCTGGGCGGCGCAGAGCAGCCCGAGGTTGTACGCGCCGTTGACGTCGCCCGCGTCCATGGCGGCCCGGTACCAGCGCTCGGCGGTCTGCTGCTCGCCCCGGGCCGCGTGCAGCGCTCCGAGGGCGTTGGCGGCGTTGCCGTCGCCGTCCTGGGCGGCGCGCAGCCACCACACGGCGGCGCTCTCCTGGTCGCCCGCGTCGCGGAGGAGGAAGCCGAGGGCGCAGGCCGCCTTGGCCTCGCCCTCCTTGGCGGAGTTGAGGTACCAGCGGCCGGCCTCCTTGAGGTCGCCGCGCTTCTCCAGGATCGCGCCGAGGTGCAGCGCGGCGCGCCGGTGCCCGCGGGCGGCGGCCTGCCGGAACCACTGCTCGGCCTCGGTGATCTCCCCCTTCGGCGGGGCCTGGTCGGTCACACCGCCGGGTGCCGCGCCCGCCGGCGGGACCGCGCCCGCGACGCTTGCGGGCACGCGAAGGCGCGAGCCGGTGGCGTGCGGGCCTCGACCGGTGTCGTGCGGTCCGCGGCCCGGCTCGGTCGCGCGGAGCTCCAGGGCGAGGGCGAGGCGGTAGGCGGCCTCGCGGTGGCCCTGTTCGGCGGCGGCGCGGAGCCAGCGCTCGGCGCCGACGTCGCTGCGGTGCTCCAGGAGGTCGGCGAGGGCGTAGGCGCCGAGGGCGTGGCCCTGCTCGGCGGCCTGGCGCAGCCAGTACTCGGCGGCCGGCTCGTCGCCGCGCTCGCGGTGGTGGCGGCCGAGGGCGTGGGCGGCAGGGGCGGAGCCGGCGACGGCGGCGACCCGCCACCAGCCGGCGGCCTCGTCGGCGTATCCGCGCTGGTGCAGCAGGACGCCCAGGTTGTTCGCGGCGGCCCGGTCCCCCTCGGCGGTGGCACCGCGCAGGAAGGGCTCGGCGCCGTCGAGGTCACCGCGGCGCAGCAGCAGCGCGCCGAGCGCGCTCATCGAGGCGAGGTCTCCGCGCTCGGCCGCGCGCCGGTGGCGCGCCTCGCTCTCGGTTTCCGTCTCGTTCTCGGTGTCGGTGTCGGCTCCGGTCTCGGCGGTGGTGTGGACGGCCGCATCGACGGCCCCCACTGCCTCGATGATCTCGTCCGCGGCGTTTCTGGCGTGCCGCTGCACAAACCGCCCTGTCTCCAACAGAGTTGCCCTGTCCCCCATAAATACCATCGTCGCACCACCCGCAACCCGAGCACACCTGGTATACCGCAGCCAGTGAGGTCACTCAGCGTTTTGTCGACATGCCCACAGAGAGACAAGTCAAACACGCCTCACACCAACTCGCCCCCTCCGTACCGCTCTTCGGTGCCCCCCGTCACGTCGACACACGACGAGGGCCCGGATCCTTATGGATCCGGGCCCTCGTTCTGAGTAGCGGGGACAGGATTTGAACCTGCGACCTCTGGGTTATGAGCCCAGCGAGCTACCGAGCTGCTCCACCCCGCGTCGGTGAAACCACAGTATCACGACGCGGGGGGGGGTAAAACCTCAGGTCAGCCGCTTGATCCCGTGCTCTTGAGCTTCGCTCCGGCCTCCGCGGCCTTAGCGAGGGCCGCCTGGAGGTCCTCCTGCGCCTTGCCGTACGCCGTCCAGTCGCCCTTCTGGAGCGCCGCCTCGCCCGCGTCGTACGCCTTCTGGGCGTCGGCGATCGCCGCCTTGAGGGCGGCGTCGTTCGACGTCGGCGGCGGGGGCGTGGTGCCCGGCGGCGGGGTCGTGGGCGGCGTCGGCGCGTCCACCCCGAAGACCGCGTTCAGGGCGTCGGTGAGGTTGTCCTCGAACACCGTGGTGTCCTTGGTCGTGTCACCGTCCGGCTGGTCCGCGTCCACATAGGACACCGCGACCTTCTTCAGGAGCGGGTAGAGCGCGTTGCGGCCCTGGGCGTACACCGGCTCCACGTACAGGAACCCGCCGTCGAGCGGCACGGTCAGCAGGTTGCCGTACTGGATGTCCGAGTCGGCGCCCTTCATGTCCCGGACGAACTGGGCGACGTCCGGGAGACCGTTGAGCTTGCTCTGCACCTGGGCCGGGCCCGGCACGTCCTCGGTGACCCGCAGCAGCCTCAGCCGGCCGTACTCCTTGCTGGTGGCGTCGGCGTCGACCGCCATGAAGCCGCCCAGGTTGGGCCGGCCGTTCGGCGTGAACGTCGTCGTCAGCGAGAAGCGCTGCGCCGCGTCCCCGGGCATCTTCATGCTCAGGTAGTACGGCGGGACCGCGTTGCCCTCCTTGTTGGTCGGGTCGTCCGGCACCTGCCAGGCGTCCGAGCCGCTGTAGAACTGCGCGGGGTCGGTGACGTGATAGCGGGTCAGCAGCTCGCGCTGGACCTTGAACATGTCCTGCGGGTAGCGCAGGTGCTCCATCAGGTCGCCCTTGATCTCGGACTTCGGCTTCACCGTGTCCGGGAAGGCCTTCATCCAGGTCTTGAGGACCGGGTCCTGCGTGTCCCACTCGTAGAGGTTCACCGTGCCGTCGTAGGCGTCGACGGTGGCCTTCACCGAGTTGCGGATGTAGTTGACCTGGTTCTGCTGGGCGACGACCGCGCGCTGCTGGTTGCCGACGGTCAGGGAGTCGGCCGTGGTGTCGCCGAGCGTGGTGCGCGAGGCGTAGGGGTAGCCGTTGGTCGTCGTGTAGGCGTCGACGATCCACTGGATCCGCCCGTTGACGACCGCCGGGTAGGCGTCGCCGTCGATGGTCAGCCAGGGTGCGACGGCCTCGACGCGCTGCTTGGGGGTGCGGTTGTAGAGGATCCGCGAACCGTCGCCGATGGCCCCCGAGTAGAGGATCTGCGGCTCGCTGAAGGCCACCGCGTAGGCGGCGCGGTTGAACGCGCCGGAGAGGCTGACGCCGCTCTTCTCCTTGTAGCTGGTGGTCTTCTCGCCGTTGTCCTCGTAGTCCAGCTCCTTCTGCGGGCCGCCCACGATCGAGTACTGGTCGGTCTTCTCGCCGTAGTAGATCCGCTGCTGGTACGTGCCGATGTCACCGGTCGTCGGCAGCCCGGCCTCGGTGAAGACCGGGGAGCCGTTGGCGTCCGTCGTCGTGCCCGTGGCCATGATCGCGCCGAAGCCGTGGGTGTAGGTGAAGTGGTCGTTGATCCAGTTCCGCTTCGGGATGCCCTTGATGTTGAGCTCCCGCAGACCGATGACCGTGTCCTTGCCCTTGTAGCGGTCCACGTCCAGGGTCGTCGGGAACTGGTAGTACTTCCGCTTCTGCTCCAGCTGCTGGAACGTCGGCGAGACGATGTTCGGGTCGAGGACGCGGTAGCTGGCCGCCGAGTCGGAGTCCGTACGGAGCTGGTCCTTGGCCTTGACGGTCGACTTGCCCGAGTAGTTCTCGGGCTTCGTCGCGTCGATCGCGTACGCCTTGCGGGTCGCGTCGATGTTCTTCTGGATGTACGGCGCTTCCTTGGCCTGCTCGTTCGGCTGGACCTGGAACTTCTGCACGATGGCCGGGTACAGGCCGCCGATCAGGATCGCGGAGAGCACCATCAGACCGAAGCCGATCACCGGCAGCTGCCAGGTGCGGCGCCAGAGCGTCGCGAAGAACAGCACGGCGCAGATCGCGGCGATGCAGAACAGGATGGTCTTAGCCGGCAGGTACGCGTTGGCGTCGACGTACCGCAGTCCCGTCCAGTTGCCGGTGGCCTTGAAGTCACTGGACTTCACGGCCAGGCCGTACCGGTCGAGCCAGTACGCCACGGCCTTGAGCGAGACGAAGACGCCGAGCAGCACCGAGAGGTGCCCGGTGGCGGCGGCGGTCGCGCGCGCGCCCGGGCTGGTGATCCGCAGTCCGCCGTACAGGTAGTGCGTGAGCGCGGCGGCGATCAGCGACAGGACGGCGGCGGCGAAGCCGAAGGCGAGGAGGAAGCGGTACCACGGCAGGTCGAACGCGTAGAACGACACGTCGAGGCCGAACTGCGGGTCCTTCTGGCCGAACTTCACTCCGTTGACCCACATGAGCCAGGTGCGCCACTGGCCCGAGGCGGAGGCTCCGGCGATCAGGCCCACCAGGACGGTGACCGCGAGCAGCACCCACTTCTTGAAGGGGGCCACCCCCATCCGGTACCGGTCGAGGCTCTGCTGCTCCAGCGACATCGCGCTGAGCGGCGGGCGCAGTCGGTACGCCAGCCAGATGTTCAGGCCGACGGCGAGCCCCATGAGGAGACCGAAGACGGCGAAGAGGCCGATCTTGGTCCACAGCGTGGTGGTGAACACGGACGAGTACTTGACCGAGCGATACCAGAGCCAGTCCGTCCAGAACCCGGCGAACATCACGAACGCCATGGCCAGGACGGCCAGCACCCCGAGTGTCATGAGCAGGGTGCGGGCCCGCCGGGACGGCCGGCCGACTCTCATCCTCGGCCCGGACGGGCTACCGCCGCGGTCCGGCATCTGGAAAGCCAACGTGCGCCCCTCGATGTTGTGTCTGAAAGCAGGCCCCGCGATCGTAGAGCCCACTGGTGCAACTTACTGAGGCTTTACCTAGTTCCCGTCTTCGGGGGAAGAGGAGGCAGGATATTGGTCATGTCCAACGTTTCCCCCTCAGGCCCGGCGATGGCCGCGAGCCCCCTCACCCGCGCGGTACTCGAGATCGACGAGTACGCCGCGGGTCTCGGCTGGGATCAGCCGGCCCGTCTGTTCGCCCTCGTCGACACCGCTCGGCTCCGTGCCAAGGAGCCCGCCCTCGCCTCCCAGCTCGGTCTGGGCGACGACGCCACCGCCTTCACCCCCATCGAGCAGGACAAGCTGCCGCGCGGGAAGCCGCTCGACGACTTCCTCGGCACGATCGCCTGGCCCGCGTCCGTGGCCGGCTGCGCCCTGACCGTGGAGCGGCTCATGCTGCCCCCGTCGGCGGAGTCCCAGGTGCCGCAGGGGCTGAGCGAGAAGCAGCTCGCCAAGTGGGTGGCCTCGCACCCGGACCGCCAGGAGGTCCGGATGACCGTGGCGGTGCTGCGCGGCGGCGCCCGCGAGGCGGCGATCCGGCTGCGCGAGAAGGACTCGACGACCGAGGTCCTGACCGGCCCCGACCTGGTGCCGGGGCTCGCCGAGGCGCTGGCGGCGACCTTCGAGTCCTGAGCCGCACGAGGTCGTGAACCCCGCCGGTCCACGGCGGCGGTACGAAGAAGGGGCGCCCGGTCGGCCGACCGGGCGCCCCGCGGAAGTCTGGGGGGGCGCAGCACCCCGCGCCGCGCGGCCCGGTGGGCGTGGGGCTCTGTTAAAAAAAACACAGCCCCCC